>JAPLFN010000130.1:0-12310 GCA_026390655.1 Candidatus Kapaibacterium sp. | reverse complement strand
TCGATCTATTGTCGGATGCGTATGATGATGTGGTTGGCCAGTGGGGCAAGATCATGGGTCACGTAGCGAACATCCCTGGTGGGGTAGACATTGAGCTCAAAGTTTTTGGCTCACCCGGCCCGGTTTACTCTCCGCTTCCTAAAGCGCGACAGCAACAGGCGGTTGCGTTCCTCGGTGAGAATGCTTTTGTGACGCCCACATGGCTCATCGATGAGCAGATAGCACGATTGCTGTCGCCATCGGACGTTGCGCAGCGGCTAAGCAACCAGCAGACGCGTGTACTTCGTACGATGATTTCATCCGACAAGCTCCTCCGTCTCCTTGATCAACAAACACGATTTGGAGCCGAGGCATATACAGTCGAACAATTGTTGGACGATGTAGAGAAACTTGTTCTTACGGAGATCACTTCCAAGAAACCTGTAGACTTCTATCGCCGCAGTCTTCAACGTGCCTACGTGCAGAGTCTCATAGATAAATCGGCCAAGCCATCGGATTCCGGTGGAGACGTATTCGCAGCGTTTATGCGTGGTCCGAGCACCTACAACACCGATATCCGTGCGATATCAAGAGCACGCCTCAAAGCGATACAGAAGAAGCTGCAAGGGGCTAAGGGCGGCGATGCGAGCACAGTTGCGCACTTCGAAGATCTCGATTTCCAGATCCGTCAAGCACTTGATCCAAAGGGATAATGTGAAGCGCCATACTCGAGTGGTCTGGCTTGGCTACGCAAGCGTTGTCCTCGCTATCGTGTGGGGCATAGGGATCGTGCCTGCCCTCTACGCGATCAGGACTGCAAAGGCGCATCCACTCGGCGCTGGTGCCGACCCTCGTATACAAAGAGACCTGCGCGGCGGATTGCTGATCGCACGCGCAGGGCTCGTATTAAACATCGTCGTTTTAGCAGTGATCGTTTGGAGTTTGATCTCTACCCATTTGTAACGGATGGACCTTGATATGTTGCGTCGCCAAAGGCCAACATCGGCCAGCCGATAACGCTGACGAAGGCGAGCAATAGACCCCATACAACGTCCTTCCCAAAGGATTTCGCTAGGTCGATGCAGGCAATGATCATCACAACTACGTTCACAAATGGGATGAGTAGTAGGATGATCCACCAGGATGGTCGTCCAACGATCTCCAAGAGGAGCATGTAGTTGTAGATAGGGACAAAGCCAGCCCAGAGCGGCTTACCGGCTTTCTGCAGGACCTTTCCAATGCAGAGCCCCATAAAGAGATATACGACAACGATAAAGACAAAGTAGGCCCCCAAAAAGGCCATCAAAAAGCCTTCTCCCCCAGCGTCCGAAGCTACATCATACATCTTGCACCCCACGAAAAAGTGAAGAACCCCATGTGTGTCCGTACCCTCTGCACGGATCATTCGATGTAATTTACATGCTTATGGATGCTTTGCGACATTGGATCGGTTTTGGGCTGCGAATTTTTATCGGCGGATACTTCTTGTATGCCGCTGTACCGAAGATCATTGAGCCCCTTGCTTTTGCCACTTCTATCGAACACTACGGCCTTATGCCCCTGTGGATGGTGAATGCCTACGCGCTCGTGATCCCATGGCTGGAACTCCTTGTAGGGGGCTCCCTCGTTGCTGGGTACAGAGTTCGGACGTCCTCAGCACTTGCCGGGATTATGCTGGTGATGTTCACCGCTGCTGTAGCCTGGGCCGTTCTGTGGAACCTCAAGATTGATTGTGGTTGCTTTGGTGACGGGGCTAGCGAGGTAGTTAGCTGGATGAAGGTCGCCAAGAATGTTGGCCTCATCGCGATGTGCGGCTATCTCGTCTACAAACCAGTAACTGCGATGTCGCTTGAGAATGGCCTATGGGGTACGAAAAGATGAGTATCACAAATGGCAATGACATAAACATTCTTACGCAGCGAATCTCATTGGGTCCAATCGTTACCGATGGATCGATGGCAATTGAACTTGCGCGGCGTGGATTCACTGAGCGGCCATGTGACCGATACAATCTCACATCGCCTGTGGTGATTGAGCGTATTTATCATGACTTTATAGATGCCGGTGCATCACTATTGCAGAGTAATACGCTCAACGCTAATCGCTACGCGCTGGAATCGTCAATGCTCTCTGCACGCGTACACGAGATCAATCGCAAGGGTGTTTGGCTTGCACGTGCCGCAGCCGGCACGCGAGCCCTAGTGGCTGGGGTTGTTGGTCCGAGTGGACGTTTTCTGCGTCCGCTAGGCCCGCTCGAACCCGATGATCTCCATGCTTGTTTCTCAGAGCAGGTATCTGCGCTACTGGCTGCAACGGCAGATGTGATCATGCTGAAATCGTTCATCGACCTTGATGAACTTGAGATCGCAATTGATGCCGTTCGATCACTAAGCACAACAGTACCGCTCATCGCGTTAAAGTCATTTCCTGAGGATGGATCTGTACTCAGCGGTTCCTATCCATCTGACGTGGCACATAGACTCACTCGCCATGGCGTGCAAGCTATTGGCTCCAACGGAACCGTAGGTCCGCAGCGCATGCTTGGCATTGTTCAATCGCTTCGCGTAAGTGATGTGCCCCTGGTTGCTATTCCCGACGTAGGCATTCCAACGATCATCGACGGCATTCCACACTACAATGCCGACCCTCTGTACGTTGCAGCAGCAGCTCTGCGTTTAGTTGAACACGGCGCTGCCATCATCGGTGCTGATGGTGGAGCGGATGTAGAACACATTAGAGCCATTGCCGATGCCGTCACCGGTGCTCGTGTAGGTAGCTCGCCTATTACCGTCAAGAAGCAGAAGCACGACGATGTGACGCAATATCAGCCCCCTGCCTCTACGGGTTTTCATTTGGCTCTTGGAAAGAGACTAGTGACCACGGTAGAGTTGGATGTGCCCCGCGGACTCGATATGTCCAGCGTGATCGAAGGTGCAAGGTATCTCAAAGAGCACGGTCTCGATGCCGTGAATATCAGCGATGGTGCGCGGGCTCGCCTCCGTATGAGTCCGATCGCGATTTCCCGCTTGGTTCATGATGCCACCGGAATGGAATGCATCACACACTTAGCATGTCGCGACCGAAATATGGTCGCCTTGCAGAGTGAACTCATCGGTGCACATGAGCTAGGTGTGCGAAACATTCTAGCGGTTACGGGGGATCCGACGCACATCGGTGACTTCCCTTCCGCTACGAGTGTGTATGATGTTGACTCTATCGGTCTCGTCCGCGCCTTGGGGAGAATGAACACAGGTCGCGACCTCATGGGCAACCCCCTTGGCACTCCCACGGGCTTCTGCATCTCCTGTGCCGTGAACCCTGCAGCCGAAGATCTCGAACGTGAGATCGATCGTTTAGCAATGAAGGCTGAGCAAGGGGCTCATGTAGCATTCTCGCAGCCGATCTTTGATGCTGATCTGCTCGACACGTTTTTAGAACGGATCAAGAACATCAACATTAAATTCATGCTTGGTGTTATTCCACTTCGCACAATCCGTCACGCAGAATTCTTGCATTATGAAGTTCCGGGCATGAACATCCCCTCGTGGGTTCGTGATCGCATGTCGGAGGCTGGTGACAGTACTGAGCGTGCCACCGGGATCGGCATCGAGATCGCCGTTAACTTTCTATCGCATGTTGTCGATCGTATTGACGGGATCTACCTCATGCCCCCTTTCAAAAAGTATGACATCGCGGTTCGCATTCTTTCAGACGTACAATCATCGCAGGTACCCCGTGCAACAACCTGATTATTCAACAAATCCATTTGGCTCTCCTACTACTCCGCCGATCGAATATCTACGTGTAGGTTTTGGAAAGCGACTTGTTGCGTTTCTCATCGATGCGCTCATCTCGATCACCGTTACTCTCGGTATTGGGTTGTTGTTTATGGCATTGGATCTTGGCGTTGCGCAGGTGATCCAGGATCAGATCGACAATATTCTTTCCATCTACGATATGATGGGTATTAGCAAGGGGCTGATAGACACGATGAATAGTCTACTCGGCGGAGTGATAACTGCCGGAATGATTGTTGGTGTGCTCTACCCCCTCATTGAAGGTATAACAGGAGCCTCTCCCGGCAAACGCATTCTCCGCATCACCGTTGCAACTCCAGACGGCCATCCCGGCACGATCGCTCTCTATCTGAAACGATATGTGATCAAGGGTCTTGGAACACTCCTACAAATCCTTGCACTGTTACCGGCATTAGGTTTCTTGGAAGGAATTGGGAATATCGTTGGCATCGTGATCTTCCTCGGGTATTTCGGAGTGCTCAGCAGTGCGAGGCTTGCTCTCCATGATCTTATTGCACAGACAGCAGTGTATGACGTTCAGGATATCAGATAACCATGGCATACTACTCTGACTATCTCGCGCTTGATTCGCTTCTGAATGCACAGCATCCGGAGAGCGACAAACATGGTCATGCCGCGCATGACGAGATGTTGTTCATCATCACACATCAGACGTTTGAACTGTGGTTCAAGCAAGTGCTTGTTGAAGTTGGTACGGTCATAACAATGCTGGACCGTTCCTATGTGCCTGAAGCGGACGTTGCGTTGTGCCTGGCACGTGTACAACGCGTGAACCGCATCATGGAGCACCTTGTCAATCAGTTTGCGCTGATCGAGACGATGACGCCGGGAGACTTTATGGATTTCCGTGCCTATCTCAATCCTGCAAGCGGCTTTCAGTCGATGCAGTGGCGAATCCTTGAGCGCACCCTAGGCGTACCCGAGAACAAACGCGTCCTGAAGCACTACACAGAAGCACTTTCTGAGGAACACCGTGCGGCTCTTGACGCTGCAACCAACGGCCCTACCCTCTTTGGCTCCATTCAACGCTGGCTCGAACAGATCCCCTTTATGGAAAGTGGCAAGTATGCGTTCTGGGACGCGTATAAAGCGGCAGTGCTAGCTATGTTGGAGAATGATCGAGCAGAAGTGCGGACGCTTGCCGTTGCTGAAGGCAATGATCCAACTGATGCCCTTGCGCAGATCGATGCTAATGGACGGGGCTTCCTGGCACTCTTCGAAGCAGAGAGTTATGCGGAACTCGTTGCCAACGGTTCGCGGAGAATGTCACAACGTGCAACGTTGGCGACACTATTCATTTCGACGTATCGCGAGAAGCCCCTTCTCCATACACCGTACCGACTGATCGATGCGATCATTGAACTCGACAAAGTTGTTTCGCTTTGGCGATTCCGTCACACACTGATGGTAAGCCGCATGATCGGGATGCGTGTTGGCACAGGGGGCTCCAGCGGGCATGAGTATCTCATGCAGACGGCGCTGCGTCAACGTGTGTTCGATGACCTCACGTCTCTCTCTTCATTCCTCGTTCCGTCGGGAGTGCGTCCGGAGTTACCAGAGGAGATCGCAACGCGACTACAATTCGTGAACGAAACTCGAGGATGATCCATGCGCGCACTCGGCACGGTTGTCCGAGGCGCACAGGAAGTTCTCAACGCCCTCGGTCATGTCTGGTTTCCACCTCATTGTTTGTTGAGTGGACGATATCTCGGTATGGAGCCGCAGCTAGTGCGTGGCATTGCCGACGCAGAGCTCCTTCACCACCCGCCTGCACCGTCAAGTACAGACCTTGCGGTATTGCTCCTTCGTCACTTTGGGCGGGATGAGTTAGCGCTCTCTTCGGTACATGCATTATGGGCCGTTGGCACAGGAACAACCATCGATAACGCCGTCTATGCGCTGAAGTACAAGGGGCGCATGCGCCTTGCAGGAGATCTCGGCGCTTGGCTGACACGGCACCCAGAGCTTGAAACGCTCTCTTCAGAGGCACTGATCGTTGGGGTTCCCATCCATGCGGCACGGCATAGAGAGCGGGGCTATAATCAGGCCGATCTCATCGCAGAGGGTTGGGCAAATGATGCGGGCAGACCCCTTCTACCCACGGGTTCAATCGTGCGCAATCGGTACACGCCAACGCAGACATCACAGAACGAGAAAGAGCGACTCCGTAACGTGGATGGAGCCTTTATTGTCCCAGATCCAGCCGTTGTGCGTGGGCAACACGTTGTGCTTGTTGACGACGTACTAACCACAGGTGCCACACTCAATGCCTGTGCGATGGCTCTTCTAGAGGCAGGAGCTCGCCGAGTAGATGCAGCAACACTCTGTGCTGCGGTGTGAGCGTCCGCATCGGTAATTTGCAGGATGAGAATTTCCCTGATCCTTCTTTGGGCATGTCTTTCACAGCTGACTCTTATGGCGCAGACCTTGCGGTATGAGGTGCACGACAACGATCTCGTTCATCCTCGCATGTACAAGGAACGCAGAGAGCGAGTCCTCGCGTCGATGTCGCCACAAAGCATTGCCATCGTCTTTTCCGCAGACGTTCGGAATCGTCAGAACGACGTGGACTATGAATACCGCCAGAGTTCGGACATGTTGTACCTAGCCGGAGTTCCTTCTCCGGGTGCAACACTCTTGCTTGTTCCTCGAGGTGTTAAGATCGGACAAAAGATCTTTCGAACGGTGTTGTTCATCAAGGACCGTAATCCGAAGCAAGAAGTTTGGCAGGGTGTAACGATGGGTCCGGCAGAAGTCATCGAGCATCTCGAAATTGACACGGCGATCTCAACTCAGTACATCTCCGACGTACTTGATTCCTTACTGCCTTCAACAGACACCGTTCATTTATCCAACATGCCAACGAGAGCACTCTCAGTGCCTTTGACCTCGAAGAATATCTATGCGGATGTCGATCTCAAGAAATGGTTGAAGGCGAGACAGCCGAACCTCATAGTGAAATCACCGATGGCGGTACTTGCACGGTTACGCGAGGTGAAAGACTCCGCCGAACTGCGGCTTATGCAGAAGGCGATCGATATCTCCATGGAAGGCCATCGCCTCACGATGCAGGGCGCACGCCCGGGTATGCACGAGTACGAGCTCGAAGCCCTTATGGAGTATGCCTTTAAGCGTCAAGGGGCTGAAGATGTGGGCTATCCGTCCATCGTTGGCTCGAGCTATAACGCATGCATCCTCCACTACATCAGCAACCGTCGCACTACGCAACGGAACGATCTTGTGCTAGCAGATTGTGGGGCTGAATATCATGGCTACACGGCAGATATCACACGTACATTTCCCATGAACGGCACGTTCACTCGAGAGCAGAGACTCATCTACAACGTGGTATTAGAAGCACAAGATTCTGGGATAGCTGCATCAAAAGCTGGTGATCCATTTCGTGCACCACATAAGGCTGCAAAGGACGTGATCTCCAAGCGACTAATGGAGCTCGGCATCATCGATAGTGCGGACCACGTGGGCAGATATTTCATGCATGGTACGTCGCACTATCTTGGCCTGGACGTGCACGATCCCGGTACATCCGGCCCCTTGCAAGTGAATTCAGTGATCACGGTTGAGCCCGGCGTCTATATTCCTGAAGGTTCGCCGTGTGATAAGAAGTGGTGGAACATTGGTGTGCGGATAGAGGACGACATACTCATTACGGCTGATGGCCCGGTGAATATGTCGGGCAGTCTTGCCCGCACGGTGGAAGAGATCGAGGCGATGGTGGGGAAAGCCCCCTAATTCCCAACTCAACAATCGTAATTTGAACACATGGCTTTCATTCGCTCGATCTCCGGACTGCGTGCTACTCTTGTTGATGATCTAACCCCTTTCGTTGTTGCAGAATATGCAGCTGCTTTTGCGTCGATCCTTCCGCCCGGCCCTATCGTGGTGGGTCGGGACGGACGTCCCAGCGGGCAATGGATCGAGGAGATCGTGGTGGGCAGCCTCCGCGTAGCAGGTAGGACCGTCCGCCTCCTCGGCATGGCCACAACACCAACTGTGCAACTCATCACCGAACATTCTGACGCGGTTGGTGCCATTGCCATTACGGCATCGCACAATCCTGCAGAGTGGAACGGTATGAAGTTCCTCGATGCAGGTGGAGTGTTTCTCGACGCAGAGGGTAACGCGGAGTTATGGAGAGCCGTTGATGCCCATGCTCCGGCGATGAGCGCCGATGGAGAAGAAGGCGTCGTAGAATTGATTACCGATGCCTCTGAGCAGCATATAGCTCGTGTGCTGGCACTTGACGTTGTTCGCTCTGCACCCAAGGCACATGGAGAGCTCGTGGTGGTTGATGCAGTGAATAGTTCAGGATCCTTCATTGTTCCACAACTCCTTCTTGAGCTCGGCTACACCGTCCACAAGCTCTTTGCTGATGGCTCGGGAATATTTCCGCACACACCTGAACCAACGTCGGAGAATCTCACACAGCTGGGCGAAGCAGTGCGGACGCATAAGGCTGCGTTTGGCGTTGCTGTTGACCCGGACGGTGACAGATTGGTCCTCTTTGATGAAACAGGTTCGCCCATCGGTGAAGAGCGCACAGTAGTACTTGCCACAGAGGCCGTGATGGCAATGGGAACACGTGGAGACGCCGTCGTAAATTATTCAACAACGAGAGCCGTAGATGATGTGACTGCTCAACACGGGTACGTAACACATCGAGCTGCCGTTGGCGAGATCAATGTGGTGCGAAAGATGCAGCACGTTGCCGCAGTGATCGGTGGAGAAGGATCCGGCGGCGTGATCTATCCTGCATGTCATGCAGGGCGAGACAGCATCGTTGGGCTTGGTCTTATTACGTCGTTATTGCGACACCGTAATGTATCACTCGCTCAGGCGTGTGCCGCACTTCCCACATACGTCATGATAAAGACGAAGATTGACCTGCCTCCGAGATTTGATTTTGGGTCATTACGTGATCACGTCATCTCGTCATTTTCCGACGCAACCTTTTCTACTGAGGATGGCGTACACGTGGCTTTGCCCAGCAGTTGGGTACATGTGCGCGTATCAAACACTGAGCCCATAATGAGGATCATTGCAGAAGCCCCCTCTCGTGAGGAAGCGCAGGAACTTATCAACCGAGTGCAATCACTGATCCATGGATAATTCCGCACATCTTCGAAGCATCGCTGATGCTCGCTCTGTACTGGCGTTGAGCGTGCGGGATGCAATTGATCGTGGACTTGCCACGATGAGGTCAGAAGATCATTCGAGCGTTGAAGGCACATTTACAGTAGTTCGCGATGCTGTAAATGGGTCGGTGCTCTGTGTCTTGGACGCGCTGCTGCCCGCTGAGAGTCCATTCGATGACGTGCCTCGCGATCGCCTTCGCAGTGTTGCTTCGCGACTGCAAGCCCCCTACTTCATGCTTACGAATTTCCGTCGCGTTGTCACCTACCGAACAGACGCCGTCACCCAACGCATGCCGGATGAAGAGCAGGTGGTTGGCTGGCAGTCAGGGGGCGACATTCAATCGCTTGATGAAGTACGCGTTGCAGCCTCATCGATGACCGTTGGTACAGCCATCAAACATTCGCTCTCATGGTTGAGCATCGACTCTGCGCTTGAACCAACGCGGCGCGTTAAGGACGCATCGGCGTTTTTTGCCGAGCGTGTTACCTCGCTTTTTGACGATATGGTGATGTGCACAGAGGCAACATCAAAGCAACGTGATGCTGCGCTACGACTCGGTACGAGCGTTCTTGCGTATGTGCTCATGCAGTTGCGGAAACCGCAAGAGATCGATCGACTTTCTATTCCGTATGGAACGCAGAGTGCCGATCTCATGCTCGACCTGGTGGGCGCCTTCTTCCGTCAGGCACGGAGAAGGGGCTTTGCAATGCTCCCCTCGCGTGTAGACGATGTGCACGTGCTACCACGGCGCGAGGCTATGTTCCGTATGACATTGGCTGACCTCGTGCACTTCCTGCACCGCTTCGATCCTGAAAGACTATCGGATACCGAACTTCATCGCGCTGTAGATGCGGTGTTGCAACGCTGCGCGCGTGTACAACGTACGAGTGTGCCAACCATCGATGCGATCGATCTTGCGTTGCGTGCAGTGGTGCACGTGCGCGGTAGATCGACTGCGAAGATCGCCATGCTTGAACTTGGCCCAACGCAGGGCCTTGCCAGCGTGAGGCAGATATTAATGTCGGATGATGGTCGGTGTGACGCCCGCATCTACGCCCCGTCTCCAGATGATGAACGCGCAGTAGTGTTGCGGTCGAGCGGCAGACTTGATGCCACAAACGATGTGAGGATCTTGCGCGATACGAAGCAGGCAAAGACTCCGTGGGACCTTGTGGTGGCCTCGTCAACAGATCATCATGATCGCCACCGACTGAGATTGTTGTTAGGAAAGATGCCCATTGCCGACAATGGTGTTGTCGTGTTATTCATGCCGATGTCGTCCTTGCATGATGAAGAGTACGACGGTATGCGATATTCACTCACATCGCGTTTTGCTATCGAGTGGGTTTTTGTAAGCGATGCAGAGGCACTCGCTGAACCCGACGCAGGAGTATGTTGTGTGATCGCACGCAAGCTTCCCGAGAACACAGTACAGGAGCCCCCTGCCCGATTTGTATATCTGCGCAGACCCATTGCAGCCTTCTTTCCTACGTCCAAGGCATCGCGCGATCTCGAACAGGCACGCCTCAAGGCACTCGATGAATTTGTTGCCTACCTCGATGCATCGGAGCGTGGCAAGCTCAATGACGAAGCCGTTGTGCGGATGGTCTCTCAGTCAACCTTGCGTGAGCGGCCATCGTGGGAGGACTTCCTCATACCTCCCGACATCCTAGCATCCATCCTTGTAAAGACCGGACCGCATCTGCGTTCCCTCAAGGACATTGCCGACGTGTCAGGGGGCTTGCGGACAGGTGCCAACGAAGTTTTCGCTCCGGACACCCATGACATTGCCAACGATGATCTTGAAATGCAGTATTGGCAGCGCACCATGCCCGATGGATCCGTGCGCGACAACATCATCCTCACTTCACCTGATGATGTTGATACCATGCTTGGCCTACCGCGGTCCGACCGTAGGCTTCTCCTTTTGCCCGAAGATCGAACCCAGTTGGTCGGCACAAACGTTCTTACACGCATAGAAAGTGCTGAGCGTGATGGTATTCATTTGCGTCCTACTGTTCGTCATCGTGATGTGTGGTGGCACCTTCAGCCCCCTAGCACGCCGGACATCATCATTGCCAAGCATCAAGTTGATCGGTGGTTGGTTTGTGCGAACACCGTGCAAGCATTTATCACCGATGCATTCATCGGAGTTTCATTGCATGATCACTCCTGTACAGAAGCACTAACCTTGTGGATGAATTCTTCTGTTGGACTTTTTCTCACAGAGCTTGTGCGACTTGAAGACAATGTGGTAGACATCACCGTGCGTGATGCGCAGGAGTTTCCCGTGCCGAGTGATGCAATTCTTAGTGCAATCGATATCAAGCGTCATCAACCGTTATCACGCAGACCTGTGCGATCGCTCATTGCCGAGTTTGGCGCAACCTCATCCGATAGTGTACGACAGGAAACCGTCCACCGCGACCGTCGTAAGCTTGATGAATGGCTTATGCAGGACGTGTTTGCGCTTACGGACGAAGAGCAACGTTGGGTCTACCGATTCGCCTTTGCATGGTGGAACCGTCCAAGCAACGTACGTCACCTCACAAATGCCCTGGCAAACGAACTTGAGCGTAAGCACAAGATCAAGCCTTTACGATTGTGGTATACACCCCTTCTGGAGCAGCTGCCAGAGGAGCATCGCAGAACAATCATCGTGGACACCGGCCTTACGCGTGCAGAGGTGGATGGCACCATGTTTGGGTGGCGCGTTACCTGTTGGAAAGGGGCTCGTCAGGACACCGTTATCGATTGCGGGTCGCAGGAAGAGGCAGAAATCATCGCGCTCTTCCTCAACCTTGGCAAGGTAACCGTAGAGGTCCCAAGTGATGCACTCATCATTGCAGAGGTCCTTCCGAGACTACGAACATTCAGCGAAGAACTCACGCGCACACTCGATGATGTAACGCAAACAGTGCCGGCAGATCTCCGTCCGGCGCTTGCAAAGAGCGTCAAGGCAATGATGACGGCGTTGTAGGGTCACGGCATGCCGTGACCCTACCTACCCCCCGTCACATTTAGCCCCCTTCAATGCACTTCGTTGGATGGAACTCAACGACATCATTGCCCTTTCGTTTGCCGGAAAGCTCACCTCGGCTGAGGTGCGAGAACTTGCCAGCACGCACATCACGCTTAACGACGCGCTCGAGGCCATCGGACGTCACCCCATGGATCTTGCAGAGCAGGCACTGCGTCAGGTAGAGCGATGTAGTGAACTCGGTATCAACATCATCGCCTTCAATGATCCTCGGTTCCCACGCAGACTCTTCGGCATTGACAATTACCCGGCACTTTTATTCGTGAAAGGTGCACTACCGCCGGAGGATGCAAGCGCAGTGGGTGTTGTAGGTACG
>JAPLFN010000069.1:14413-17733 GCA_026390655.1 Candidatus Kapaibacterium sp. | reverse complement strand
TGAATCATTTAAAGAGCTCTCTCAACTGGCAGCTGGATCCGCGGGTTTGAAAATGGGCGCATTCATGAAGCACCTTCGTCTCATTCTTACGCATCGCGAAGTTGGTGCCGACCTCTTTGGAACGATCACATTGCTTGGAGTAGAACGATGCGCTGCGCGTCTCGATTCATTCCTTTCCTGATCTGCCTTGCGGCATTTTCCATGATTTCGTGCGGCACCCCCCGTCCACAAAATGTAGCTCCATGTGTTCCTCGTACGCAAGAAGCCCTCATTGTTCGTTGGGGTACGGAACAAGACTCACTTGGAACAGTAGAACAATATACCATGAATACCAAGGGCGAGATCTTCTCATACAGCGGTAAGCTTTCAGAGCGGAATCAAGGGGATTTCAGTGTCGCTGTAGATCAAGGGAAGTACTGTTCTCTAGCAAAGGATGTTTCAGACTGCTTCTTGCGAACCCAGGCCCTCAATGTTCATGGTACCCGAGCCAGATATGTTGAATACCGTAACACCGCCACTGACGTATATTTACGAGCCGTATGGAATCCGGATCTGGAAACTTTTCAGAGCAGAGACATGCGAGAGCTCTTCGACCAGCTCATGACGCTTATACCCCGCGATTGACCCACATGAAGATCCTCATCGTTGACGACAATCATGATTTCTGTGCCACACTAGCCGACATCGTTCGCGGCGAAGGGTGGAAGGCAGAGATCCGCAATAGTCCTGAACAGGCGCTAAGCTTTCTTGATGCGAATAGTCGCGATATCGGCCTCATGCTGCTTGACATTGAGTTTGGCAGCGAGTCAGCCATGACTGGTATCGACATGTTGGAACTTTCCATTCGCCAGTTCCCTTCTATCCCCGTTATCATGATCTCCGGCAAGGGCACGATTGATATGGCTGTAAAGGCCACGAAGTTGGGAGCTCTCAATTTCATCGACAAGTCATCACTTTCGAATGATCGATTGATTGCCGTGTTGACAAGTGCGATGGATAGAGTGAAATCCGATTCTTCCAACGAGGAGCTTCGCAGAGTTGTTGAGAGTCAGGGTATCATCGGTAGAAGTTCAGTGATGATGGAAGTTGCCGACAAGGCCTTACGCTATGGTAGAACAGATCTCAACGTTCTGATCACCGGCGAGACCGGCACCGGCAAGAAACTTGTCGCCCACGCATTGCATGCTGTGAGCAGACGATCCAAGCACCCATTCATCACCGTTGACATCCCGAATATTCCCCGCGAACTGTTTCAGAGCGAGCTCTTTGGTCATATGAAGGGGGCGTTCTCCGGCGCGATGGACACCAAGCGTGGACTTTTTCACCAAGCGCATAAGGGGACGCTGTTCATGGATGAGATCGGCGACATGCCCCTTGAACTCCAGGCTAATCTCCTCCTTCCGATGGAACAGAAAGCAGTCCGCCGCGTTGGATCTGTTGAAACTGAAGAGGTGGACATCCGCTTTGTAAGTGCAACGGATAGGGATCTCATTGCGTCCATGACAGATGGCCGGTTCAGAGAGCAACTCTATCATCGTCTTCGTGAATGCGAGATCTACATCCCTTCGTTGCGTGAGCGGATTGAAGACATTCCCTTGATCACCGAGCACTACGTTGCTAAGCACAACAAGGAAATGGGCGATCAGAAAACGGTATCGTCTGCAGCTGTAGAATACCTTCAGCAGTATCAATGGCCCGGCAATGTACGCGAACTCGCCAGCGTCTTGCGCGTGGCTCTGCAGACAATGTCCAATGATCAGCTCGAGATCACCGATCTTCATAGAATTCTCAAGCGCTCTTCCGCACAGTCCGTGCATCGTGTGCCAGCACCTGCATCTTCCGCTGTTGTGGAGCATCAGCCGGTTGCGCCTGTTTCTGCATCTCAAGCCCCTTCCCCCGTTGCAGAGCATACAAATGGCAACGCACAGATCGATCTCGATGAAGACAGGTCACTCAAAGACGACTTGGCCATGGTTGACAAGATGAAGATCGAGAAGACTCTTGAACGCACCAATGGTAACGTGAGCAAGGCCGCCGCTATTCTCTCGGTAAGTCGTGAAACGCTGCACAATAAGATCAGGAAGTACGGGATCGATGTGCACCGATATAGGGCGTGATAGAGTTACGGAGTTACGGAGTTACCCTAGGCCAGCCGCGTTGCCAACGAGCGAAGTAATGCATGTATGGGCACATCATGAACGCGAATCATATGAACGCCACTGTTCCACAACAGCGCATGCATGAACGCAGTCACAGTATCGCGGTCGGCCGGATTCTCAATCCCTGTGATCGTTCCTAGGAAGCGCTTCCGAGATATGCCAAGGACAATACCGTCTGCAAGGTCCGCCAGCGCGTCGAGGTTCTTCAGCAATTCAAGATTGTGTTCAAGAGTCTTGCCAAAGCCGATACCCGGGTCAACGTACACTGTTGAAACACCGGCTGCTCTTGCGGCTGCAACGCGTTCCTGAAGATGATTTCGGACCTGTTTGACTACATCAGTGTAGACCGGAGCCTCTTGCATTACCGATGGATCTCCATTCATGTGCATAAGGATCATCGGAACATTGAATTCCGCTGCAACGGCAAAGATCGATGGATCCAACAAGCCTGCAGTAACGTCATTGATCATGCGGGCACCGAGATGTACCGCCTCCCGTGCAATCAGGGCTTTCGATGTGTCGATTGAGATCTTGATCGTGCTATCAGCAAGTACGTGTGCTCTCGCCACCAACATCTATCCAGTCAGCCCCTTGCTGCGTCATCGTGATTGCGCGGTCTATTGCAACACGAGGGTCGTTGAACAGTCCACCGTCGGAAAATGAATCGGGCGTGATGTTCACGATGCCCATGATCAGTGGCTGGGCCATAATGTTTTCCTATTGGTCAAGTGTCCACATGTCGTCTATAGCTGCGATAACAGGATCAAGGCGTGCCTGACTCGACGACGTAGGGGCAAGAAGGGGCAGACGGTAATGAAGACCAATTTGACCAAGCTTGTGCAGTATGTATTTCACCGGAAGTGGATTGGACTCGATGAAATTGATCTTGTAGAATGGCATGAGATGCATCTGTATCGCCTGCGCGCTAGAGACGTCTCCACTCAGCGCTGCTCGAATCAGAGCACCAAACACTCGAGGCATATAGTTAGATATGACGGCAATTGTGCCTGTAGCACCACATGCAATGGCAGGTAACGCAAGTGAATCATCGCCGGCTAACAACGAAAAATGAGAAGGGGCATTACGGATGATCTCGCACATCTGCTCAAGATTGGCCGATGCTTCCTTTGTTGCAACCACATTGCCACATGCTTCGGCAAT
>JAPLFN010000069.1:482-14279 GCA_026390655.1 Candidatus Kapaibacterium sp. | reverse complement strand
CAATGATTGGTACACGACCGTTCACATGTTGTACCGCTGTGTTCCACAGTGCAACCTTCTCAGCATTTGAGATGGTTGCACCTTCACCGGTTGAGCCACAGACCACGATGCCGTCAACTCCCCCATCGATCTGAAGATCGAGTAAGCGCGTAAAGGATAGGAAGTCTATGTCGCCGTTCGGCGTGAACGGTGTAACAATGGCAGTATGGAGTCCGGTGATACGCATGATATCTTCTAGCGATTCGGGTACTAACCCTTGATGGAATTCCGTTTCACGAGATACTCTCGCAATGCTACGTCAAACGGCATGTCAGTGGTCACGCGCATGTAGTCGATGTTCTGCATGTAACAGCCACGCTTTAACGTCTGGCAGAAATCTTCAACCGCTGTGTGATAGCTGTGACGTATTTGGTTAGGCTGCGTTGTTATCTCCGCACCTGTTTCCATATCACGAAAAACGGCAGGCGTTCCGAGGTTAAAATCAACTTCGCGAGGCGTGTTGATCATGACGAAAGTGTCGAAAGGCCTTGAGGATCGCATCGGGATCATCAAAAAGATCGCTGATGATAACCACAAGCCCCCTACGTGACAGCTGTTCGGCAATATGGTGCAGCGCAACCGCAGTGCCTGTTGTTGACTGTGGTGTAGCCGTTTCAAGAGAGCGGATGAGTTCTCGCACATAGGACATCTTAGAGCGCGACGGCAAGAACGTCTGCAAGTCCGCGTTGTAGAGAGCCAGTCCGGCTGAATCTCGTTGCTGCAACACGAGATAGGACAATGCCGCGGCCAGATAGGTGGCGTACTCAAACTTTGTGATATTGCCCGAGGACGCATAGTTCATCGATGCGCTCATGTCCACGCAGACCATTGCTCGGAGATTCGTCTCATCCTCGTATTGCTTCACATAGAAGCGGTTTGATCTTCCGTAGATCTTCCAGTCGATGCGCTTTAACTCGTCACCCAAACGATATTGACGATGTTCAGCGAACTCTGCACTAAAGCCATGAAACGGCGACCTGTGTAGCCCCGTGATGAAGCCTTCAACAACTAAGCGAGCACGTAGTTCCATGCTGCCTAGTTTTGCAACAGTTTCCGGAGTGAGGTACGTAGTTGGGTGACCTGCGGTCATCGCCCGCCGTTCATACCAACGTCAAAGTACGTGGCATGGAGCAAGGCAAAGCGAACGAGTCCGGCAGCATTGTTCACGCCGAGCTTATCCATAATGCGCGCGCGGTGAGTTTCTACCGTGCGTGGGCTGATAAACAACTTTTTGGCAATGTCTTGACTTGTGAGCCCCTTCGCAACGAGCGTAACGATCTCTTCTTCGCGCTTCGTTAGCGTCACAGAGGGTTGATCCGATTTCTGCTCGTGAGATTTGCCTTCGAGGAGGTTCAAAATGGAGCGGCTAAAAACGCGCTCGCCGAGCATCACTGTGCGAATAGAAGCCACAAGCTCTTCAGACGTTACTTCCTTTGAGAGATAGCCATCAGCTCCGGCATACATCGCGCGTTCGATAGACTTTTCATCCTCCGCGGCACTGAGCATGATCACAGCTACGTCCTTCAGCTCTGCCTTGATACGCTGGGCAGCCTCGATACCAGAAACGTTCGGCATGAGAACGTCGAGCAGCACCACATCGGGTTTCTTGCTACGAGATAGCTCCAGGGCATTTGCGCCATCAATGGCTTCCGCAATCACGTCGATGTCGGGTGCAATCGACAGAAGGCGCCGTATGCCTATACGTGAGATCTCGTGATCATCCGCTATGATGACTTTAATTGCCATAGAAAGCAACGCCTTATGGTGAAACCACAGAGGAATCTACAAGACTCCTTACGCAAAAGTACGAACGGATCAATTACCTCCGCACTTCTACCCCTATACTTTGCGCAATCGAGCGGAGTTCCCCCCGCCAGAGCTCTGCAGAGGCGTCGCTCGGCATTCGCCAATCAGCGCGTGGGGAAAGGGCCACCGAACCGATTTTGACCCCATCGGGCATGCATGACCGCTTAAATTGATTGGCAAAAAAACGAGTCAGGAATACGTCCAGCCATCCGATAATCTGGCTCTGACTGAATTTATCCGAGAAGACCAGGCAGCTCAATACGGCTATGTGCGTAACAGGGGCCTGCAATCGCACAAACTGATAGAGGAAGAAATCGTGCACCTCATAGGGTCCGATGACGTCCTCAGTGCGTTGAGCGATGGTGCCATTTGCATCAGCGGGTAAGAGCTCGGGAGAGATCGGCGTGCTAAGAATATCACGCAAAACTGCGGCTACCTCACTGCTGTTCGTTTCTTCGGCATACCATGCAATGAGGTGCTGAACGAGCGTCTTTGGAACGCCTGCATTCGGATTATACATCGACATGTGGTCGGCGTTATATGTGCTCCACCCCAATGCAATCTCCGACAGATCTCCGGTGCCAACCACGATTCCTTCTACCTTGTTTGCCATATCCATGAGGATCTGCGTTCGCTCTCGAGCTTGAGCATTTTCAAACACCACGTTGGTTTGACTGGGGTCATGCAGGATATCCGCGAAGTGTGCGTTTACTGCATCGGCGATCGGTATGGTAAAGAATGATGTCCCGAGCGTAAGCGCGAGCTCCTGCGCATTAGCCCGTGTGCGTTCCGTTGTGCCAAGCCCAGGCATAGAGATGGCTACGATCGCATCTCGGTCCCAACCAAGTTTCTCACATGCAAGCAGACAGACGATCAAGGCTAGTGTCGAATCCAGACCGCCGGACAAACCAAGCACCATTGACGTGGATCGTGACCGTTGCAATCGTACTGCTAGCCCTGTTGCCTGGAGAGCCAAGATCTCTTTACAGCGCTCAGCACGGTCTCCGCGATCCGCGGGGACAAAAGGGAGTGGATCGATCTTTCTTCTCACATCCGACTTAAGTGTCCTTGCGAGAGTCATCTCAACAACGCGAAACACATTCTCACTTTGTTCCTGTGACCACGACGTTCCGCTGAGGCGATCGCGGACACATCGTGCTAGATCGATATCGGCCGTTACAGAAGCCCCCTCCAAAACAAGTCTCTCACTTTCTCCTAGTACTTCGCCGCACTCGGCAATCATGCCGTGTCCGCTAAAGACCATGTCTGTTGTACTTTCCGACGGACCGGCAGAACTGTATACATAGGCTGTGTAGGTTCTGGCCGATTGCATACGCACGAGATCTCGACGATAGTGTGACTTGCCTACAAGGTCATTACTTGCAGACAGGTTGAGAATCAATGTGGCACCGTCACGAGCCATCTTGCCTGAAGGGGGCTCAATGGCCCACAGGTCTTCACAGATCTCAATCCCTATTGTCAATGACGGATCGTCAGCGTCTGCGATGAGAAGGTCAGTCCCAAATGGGACATTCGCATCACCAATACGAATCTCGTCTTCGATGGCATCGCGACCGCTTGAGAACCATCGCAGGTCGTAGAACTCTTGCGTGTTTGGGAGAAAGGTCTTTGGAACGCATGCGATGACGTGACCATTTTGAACAACTGCTGCGATGTTAAAGAGTCGACCCGATGACACGTATGGCAATCCAACAACGACCATCATGGGCACGCCCGCACTCCACCGACGAATACGATCCAGACCGTTGAGGGCGGCGTTGAGCAACGTAGGTTGACGGAAAAGGTCTCCGCATGTATATCCCGTTAGAGAAAGTTCAGGAAAGAGGGCGATCTCTACCGCGTCTTGTTGAGCCAACTCTGCGTGACGAATGATCTCTTCCACATTGCCGTCTACGTCTGCAGGTGTAACTCTTGGCGACACTGTTGAGATACGCACAAATCCGAGCGATGTGATCACAGATGTGTTCATCGCGAACCTTCCACATAGGCCGTCAGCGACTTACGCAGTTTCTGCATACCACCGATTTCATCAAATGCTTTTTCATCTACTCCCTCTAGCCCCTTGACAAGTTTCTTCAAGCGTGCTGAACCCAGCTTTGTTAGTTCAACTGTGCGGGCACGTGAGTCCTTTGACGACACTCCACGCTCAACAAGTCCGTTCTTCTCGAGAGAGCGTACATTTTTCGACATCGTCA
This sequence comes from Candidatus Kapaibacterium sp., assembly GCA_026390655.1. Lineage (GTDB taxonomy): Bacteria > Bacteroidota > Ignavibacteria > Kapaibacteriales > Kapaibacteriaceae > UBA10438. The sequence continues at coordinate 10,218 of JAPLFN010000069.1, read as the reverse complement.
TAACATCCAGTCCGATGAACCGAGCAATATTGACCTGATTGGCTGCCCCGCTTTCGGCATGCAGAACCTGAGCAGCAACAAGAATCATCGACTGGATGCCGGAAACACCGGCATCGCGAAGACTTACATCGGCTGAAGCTCGCCAGCGCGACGCGGCTAGTAGGAGCAGGAGACCAGGTCCAAAGCCTGCGATATCCGAACGGTCGGCAGTGTGTTTTGCCATAGATTACAAACCTAGGGGTTTTCGGCGTGGTTGGCGTAGTTGGAGGCACCTTTTCCGACTTTTGTACGTTATATACTCGCCTATGAAATTTCTCGCCTTCCTCGCAATAGTCATATTTTCATCTAACATCCTTTCCGCACAAGAACTTACAGACGTTCGCGGGAAGGTTTTTGGCATTGATGATGATACCCCGCTCGTGGGAGCAACAGTCCGTCTGATCTCAGCAAAAGACACCACTATTGTGAAAGGGGCTTTTGCTGATCGCGAGGGTGTGTTCAAGATCAAGGACATACCCGTGGGTGCATATCGTCTCTCGATCACCTACGTTGGATATAGCAAGCTGGAGTCAACCACCTTCGTGCGTAGTTCACGATCGGATCTCGGCTCGTATCGATTGAAACGCGATACCTCAAACAACCGTGAAGTACAGGTTGAGGGTGTAGCTATTCGTGCCGAAGTGCGCGGTGATACAGTTGACTACAACGCGGCGGCGTTTAAGACCAATCCAAATGCTACTGCCGAAGACCTTGTAAAAAAGATGCCAGGCATCACGGTGGAGAATGGTGTGATCAAGGCGCAGGGCGAAGAGGTACGAAAGGTAACCGTTGATGGTCGTGAGTTTTTTGGCGACGATGCTTCGGCTACTCTGAAGAACATGCCCTCAGACATGGTAGACCGTGTGCAGGTGTACGACAGAGGAAGCGACCTCTCCATGTTCTCCGGATTCGACGATGGCAACACGCAAAAGACAATGAATGTTGTTACGAAGAAGGACAAACGAAATGGTTCGTTCGGAAAGACCTACGGTGGTTATGGCTCAAAGGATCGGTATAATATCGGAGCCACACTGAACGACTTCCGCGAATCTCAAAGGCTATCAATTCTCGGAATGTCCAACAACATCAATCAACAGAACTTTGCCTTCCAAGATATTCTTGGTGCAACCGGCATGGGTGGGTCGCAGATGGGCAGGATGATGAGTCGCTACGCCGGTTCAGGCGCCGGGGCCTTAATGATGACGAGCGGTGGTGGCGGTGGCGGAGGAGGAGCACCCTCCAGCTTTTCCAACTTCTTTAATGGTCAGCAAGGTGGCATTAGTTCAACCAGTGCGCTGGGTGTGAACTATAGCGATCAGTTCGGCAAAACGAATGTTTCATCGAGTTACTTTTTCAATTACGCAGACAATGCACGTCAGACAACGCTCGATAGAGACTATATCTCTCCTTCGATCGCGGACCAGCGTTACGGTGAGCTCAACACCGCAAATACTATTTCGCGGAATCATCGATTCAATGCACGCATTGAATCGTTCATCGACTCTGCTAATGCACTCACGGTCTCACCACGGATAGTCTACCAGAGCTCCAACTCCAACAGCCTCGTTCAGGGTGTAACCACCAACGTTACTGATACTCTCAACTCTACAAATACCGGTAACGATGGTACGAACGGAGGGTACACCGCAGCTGTTTCTACAACGTACCGTCACCTCTTCCCATTACGAGGGAGATCCGTTGCCGCAACGTTCAGCATTGATGGCTCTAACAGATGGAACGGCGGATCGTTAGACGCTCAGAATGCATTCTACACAGGCATCGACACAGTTATCAGACTCGATCAACGATCAAATGGAGGGAGCACCGGAATATCTCTTGGCGGTCAACTCGCCTGGACCGAGCCTATCGGCGAAACTGATATGCTGCAACTTTCTTACGAGCCCAACTATAATCGAAACACCTCTACGAAAACAACAAACAGTCCAGACCCAACAGGGAACTTCACGGTCGTCGATACATTATTGAGCAATACATTCGAGAACACCTACATCACGCAGCGTGCGGGTGCACTTTATCGTTGGCGCATGGAGAATACCATCGTTACGTTTGGCGGCAACTATCAATACGCAGAGCTCTCGGGCATTCAGCAGTTTCCTCTTCAGGGCACGGTATCACGTAACTTCTCAAATGTGTTGCCGACATTTATGGTGCAGCACAAATTCTCGACCTCCAGCAATCTGCGGTTCTTCTATCGCACGAACACCTCAGCCCCTTCTATTTCCCAATTGCAAAATGTAGTAGACAATTCCAACCCTGTGCAATTACGTGTAGGTAATCCCAATCTCTTGCAGGCTTACACACATAGCGTGAACGCGAGATTCGTGAAATCTGATTGGCTGGTTGGGCGTACGATCTTTGGATTTTTGAACATTGGCTATACAGCCAATTACATCGGCACTGGCAACGTTATCACTCAACGAGACACCGTGATTGGAAACAACGTGTCAGTGGGTCCGGGTACACAGATCACTGCACCTGTCAATCTCGAAGGTATGTGGAATGCACGTGCATTCTTCACCTATGGCTTTCCGGTCTTTGGGGCGAATCTTAACCTCAATTCGGGTATTAACTACAGTCGCACCCCAGGTCGCATCAATACAGAGACCAACTTCGCAAACTCCACCACGGGCAATCTTGGTTTCTTTCTTGGCTCTGCCAATTCAGAGGACCTCGATGTTTCCGCTTCGTATAACGCATCATATACGTGGGTTGCTAACACTTTACAACGATCGGCGGACGACAACTACTTCACCCAGATCGCATCTGTAAAAGTTGTCTGGAATATTGGAGCTCTTGCTTGCAGTACAGATGTGAACAACACATTGTACAAGGGGCTAGGGACATCTTTTGATCGAGTCTTTACCGTCTGGAATGCCGGTATTGGATACCGCTTCTTCGAAAACCGCTCCGCAGAGCTGCGTATTACGATCTTCGACATTCTCAATCAGAATGACGCGATCAATAGAACCATCAATGACATTTCCGTTGAAGACTCACGCACCAACGCACTGCGTCAATATGCGATGTTGACGTTTACGTATGATCTGAAGGCGTTTGGGAAGTAGACGAGTTACTAGTTACTAGTTACTAGTTACGAGTTACTAGTTACTAGTTACGAGTTACGAGTTACGAGTTACCAGGTACGAGTTACTCGAGGATGAGCCAGTGAATGCGCGCAAACGTTGGTAGCATCTGACTGGATATCACACCTCGCACACGATCTATCTGACGAATCGAGAGACATGTAGGGTTTTCTCCGGCATGTTCGAGTGTGAGCAGCACAACAGCTGTTTCCGGAATATCTGCATTGACTTCAATGTCAAACGTTCGGCATTCCCCCGGTGGATGATACACACCGCGAAGATTTCTATTTGGAGGAGTTGGCGGCGCTACTAACGTCTGCACAACGTTTGATCCGCGTGCAGGCACCCAATGTTCTCCGTCGCAATAGTAGAGTCCCGGAGTAACACCTGTTTCGCCGGACGTGGTAGACAGATTGTAAATGATCATGCCCGCAGAGAACTTTTTAAGGGGCTTTGGACTATCCGTTGCAACAAGCTTCAACCTCGGCAGCAACACGCCCTGCGTACTTGAAGACACTTCGAACGCCGCGTCTTGATTGGGGCCATCCGTACTTGTACCATCGCTAATAGATATCTGTGCTGAAAGAGGCGTGCCTAACAACAAGAGGAGGGCGAAGAGAAAGGCGAAAGGGCAGGAGAAAGGCAAAAGGGTTTTCATGAGAAATCCTCTAAAACGACAAATGACGCTTCTGCAAAATAGAACTGAGATCTCGTTTCCCATCAACAACAACAAGAACACGGACAGTCTTATCGAAAATCTCATAGATGACGCGATAGTCCCAGATCAGCAATTGACGAATATCATTACTACCCACGGTAACAAGTTCTTTTGGAACCACGCCACGTCTTGGAAATCTCTCAAGTGTAGAAATCAGCTTTGTAAGCTCATTCACGAAACGCGAAGCGCGAGCATTTGAGTCTGCCCTAGCGATATACGTTGCAATCGACGCAAGATCATTCTCTGCTCCGATCGATACCCGTACGATGTACTTCATTTCTCAGCATCAACCAGTTTTCGCATTCGTTGGATTACATCTTCAGCAGAAGAGGACTTACCGGCATCAATCTCATTTCGGCCAATTGCCACAAGTTTCAACATCGCCAGCGTTTGTTGGCTCTCTTCATAGCCCTCAATGTCCATCAATACTGCCTTTGCCTCTCCATTGACAGTGATGATATATGGCTCATGCGTTTCATGCAGGGACTGCAATACTTCCGCAGCGTTTGCCTTAAGATAGCTGATCGGTTTGATGTTTTTTGAGTAGCGCATTTGGGTCTCCGTTTTGCCTAACGGAATATAGTCTTTATTTCGTTTCTACTTATGTGCAATAATCCCTATCACTGTCCAATCCTCAGTGTGCACCATCCATGTGCCTACTGAAAGAGCGCTCAAGTCTACAGTACCGCCAATTACCTTATAGGTCCAAGTTTGTCCAATGATGTCCGTGCAGAAGATCACGGCCTCATTGGTAAACTTCGCTGGCAAATGGCAAACGTCAACACATGGATTCGGATACAGCGTCATCACGTCATTGTTGTCATTCCCGTCATTTCTTATCGACGTTGTGTATCTCGGTCCAACAAACACGATCCAACGCCCCCTCCCTGATTCTTTCCGGGCAACAGCCGAAGGGTCGCCTCCTTGAACGCCTATTGATCTAAAGTTACCCCATGAACCAAATCCGATGTAGGCCACTCTCCACATCATGGGACCGCTACCATAGAACTGCAACGTTCCGTCTTCATCGTACATCAAGTTCCCCGTCCAATTATGCTGATTGTCTGAAGGGATGTTTTGAAGTTCACTAAAGACCAGTCCATCATTGCTAATTGCCTGATAAGCCCCTTCTTGTGGAGCGCCTATGGGAGCAACAAACAGCCATGTGTTGTTTAGATGGATCACAGCGGGGTCGATGACCGGCCGAGTTGCATGGTCGAACCTTGCACCGGGTTCAAAACGGAAGTGGATGCCATCTGTCCCAACTGCAGAGTAGGTGTTGACGAGGGAATCGAGTCCGCCCATTGGCATCCGCACGCTCGAAGAAAAGTAGATCCGAATGCTATCTCGAAAGCTCACAAGTGTTGGATCGAACGGTCGTTGATATCCTGCAGGAATACCATCGATGACGATCGGCACTGGCTGCGTCCATGTTACGCCATCATCCGTGCTCACTTTCACAGCCACCCTATCCCACGTGGGAGCGTTACGGGGCTCCCTGAACCATTGGAATGCGCACAACAACGTATCTGATGCACCTTTGCGAACGACGCACGGCACGCCAGAGGAATCTTGAAAAATCCGCGGAGCTGAGAACACATCCGGTGCTGTCTCTTCTGCCCACATCAATGGTGCATTCCATGGACCGTTTTCTTGAGCAAGAAGTGAAATGCTGCACAGAACAAGAAAAGCACACATACTGGTTACGATGTTCACTACCACTCTCCCTTATCGTTTCAACTTCGTCACAAAATGGAACTCATCAGCGATTTCCGCGAGTCGACTGTCTTTTGTAAGAAGAGTGGATTTTGGCTGGAGCTGGACAGATGCAAGTAAGTGGGCATCTACCCAGCCGATTCCTCTGTTGTAGAGCCGCCTTGACTCAATGAGCTCACGCACTTCATTGTCCGATGCCACGGGAAACATCGGAAGATCATCTAGTAGTTCGAGAATGAGACCGCGATTTTTGATTGCCCCACAGGCAAGCTCCCCTATCACAAAGGGGTGGATACCAATAAGTTCATTCTCGAGAAGGGACACGATGGCCCCCTCCTTAGACCGTAGGTGTTCGATCCAGATACTCGTGTCGACGAGAATCATTTGGAAGCTCTCCTGCGAGGAATGTTCTCGAGATCAGGCTCTGAGCCTTTGAGTAAGGCAAGTCGACGCGCGCTTTCTCTCTGGATGAGACACGTTAGCGCTTCTCGGATCACGTGCGTCTTTTCGCTGATCCCAGTCAAACGCTGAGCTTTCTCAAGCAAGTCATCATCGAGATTTAGGGTAGTTCTCATATGCACAATATAGGCATCATTTGATGACATATGAGGTGCTTTCTGAATTTATGGAACACGATACTAAACGTACGTGCTAATAGCTGAGTAATGTGTGACATTGGCGGTCTGTAGCTACACCGCAACCTTCTTCCATCGTCCACGGGAAAAGAGCCATAAGGTGAACAGGCCCACGGAGGTTTCAGAGTATCACGAATATCATCTTGACATTGAGAACGATGGCCTTTCGGAGTGAAATCTGCATGTAGTCCGCATCGGCACCTGCAACTACATCGAGAAGCTCATCTAACATCGACATCTAGAATACGTGTTGTTGATCACGAATGGATCCATGTTCTCATCGCCCCTTTTCCTTTCACGTCGATCATACCACGATCTACGAACGCGGTGGATGAGAGTGTCAATGTACGAACGAAGTCATCCGACGCGTGGATCTTACCTGCCTCGCCGTGAGACTCCATACGGCTGGCTGTATTCACGGTGTCGCCCCATAGGTCATAGGCGAACTTCGATGTGCCGATGACGCCAGCAACCACGGGACCGGTATGAAGGCCGATGCGGATATCGATGTTGACATGTTCATGTTCACGCAACCGACGTACGGCTTCTAGGACATCAACGGCGAAGCGCATTGTACGGTCGGCATGATCCTCTACTGCAACAGGAACTCCGGCAACGGCCATGTAGGCATCGCCGATGGTCTTGATCTTCTCTAGTCCATGCAGGACGGCAAGACGATCGAGTTCGGAGAAGAGCGTGTTGAGAAGGTTCACAAGCGTAGCTGCCGACATTTTTTGAGACATCGTTGTGAAGCCAACGATGTCGGAGAAGAACACCGAAACGTTGTCATGATGGTCAGCGATAGTCATCTCTCCATCAAGGATCCTATCGGCGATCTGTGACGGAAGGATGTTGTGAAGGATCTTCTCCTGTTCCTGGAAGCGAGCAAGTTTCACCTGACGATCGCGTTCCGATGCCTCGATCTGCTGTCGGTGTTCAAGAAGCATGGCCTGACGCTTTGCCTCCTGACCGAGATACTCTTTTTCAATTCGATGTCCTTCGCGGTAGTGGTGGAGGGCAAGTTCCGCATCTCCACGGCTTGAGTAGAGTCTAGACATTGCATAGTGCGACATATTGAGATGCAACTGATCTCCAATGGAGTCCGCTAACTCGATCGCACGTTTCAACATCGCTTCATCAACAAGCAAGTCCCCAAGTTGGGTTAACGAACCAGCCATATTAGATGTAAATCCGATCGGCTTGCTCACGGCAATCGCCTGTTCATAGAATTCCACCGCACGTTCCCGATGGCCTCTACGGGCATAGACACCTGCAATGTTCGAGAGGTTGATCGCGGTGAAATATGCGTCGCCCCCTTCTTCGTTGATCTTGAGAGCCCGCTCGAAATACGGGAGCGCTTGCTCGTCATCACCCTTGGCGAAGTGTACGCCACCGATGTTGCTCAATGCTCCCGCCAGCTGTTTGTCGTACTGTTGTCCAACGGTCTCACCTTGGAGCCCCATCGCATATTCATACGTTTTCTGAAAATACTCCATTGCCCGATCGTACTGATCGAGCTTATAGTAGACACTTCCAAGGTTGCCATAGCATCGTATGATACCCGACATATCGTTGAGCGACTCATTGATCTTCAGTGCGCGTTCCTGATAGTCGAGCGCCTTTGGATAGTTGGCAAGATCATCATAGACGATACCGAACGTCCCCAGAGCCATCGCCTGTTGTTCACGAGCATTCGCCCTTTCCGCCAACGTCAATGCACGATCAGCCATCTCAACGGATGCCACATGATCACCATCGATCACAGCCACGATCGCGAGAATATTTTGCAGACGTGCTTCATACAGATCGGCAGCATCAACGGCCTCACCGCCCTCTGCACGAAGCTCTGCAATGGCCGTCATTGCCTCACGTCCAATCGCATCTGCTTCTGTCCGCTCATTCGCGTATCCATGGCGTTGCACAGTTGAGATGAGTGTTTCGATGGTTGGGATGTCTTCAGTGTTCATGAATTCTCATGATGATTGTATAAGGCACTATACCTAGAGCTCAACACTGATGTGTAGGCCACCTTGTATTCTTCCGAAAGAAAACTTGCGGACACCATGTCTGTCCACGACCCCTGCACATTCCTATACTTGTTCAAAATGCCTTCCTGTTGCTTTGGTGTAAGACCCATCGTGGTGAAGCCCGTCTCAAAGTGTTTGCGGTGGAGTTTTGACTTGTGACCATTGAGCGGCAGTGCCAGCTCCTCATTGTCTGATGGCATCAGGATTGACGTGTTCACGAGGTCGTACGCTGGCGCTAGAACAAACTCATTTCCTTGCAGCTGAATGAGCGAGAAGTTTTTGAGGTGCATGTCTGCATTGCCCGTAAGATAGCAGAACACCAGAAGTTCAGCGAACCGAATAAGATCAAGTCCAGGCTGGTGACTGTACTTCATGATAGCCTTTCCCACCTGTTCGTACGAGCCTTTGTATTTGTCTTCCGTGAGTCGTTCCGTGAGTTGACACATATCTTCCATGTGGCGCACACCATTTCGAACCCGATCGATCCTTCGGGTGATATACGCCAATTCGCCTGAGGCAAGTCGCACGAGACTATGTGGAACAACTGGCACGTTGGCGACATCTGCCAAGTGCATGGTCAGGTCTTCTACTTCCGGCAGATTCGGATAAAGTTTATTCTGTGGTTTGAGGATGAAATTGCCGTTGAGGCCAACAACAGTGAGCCGTTCATTTACATGTACTTCGCTTCGTTTTTTCTTGGTAGACAGCGAGAGCTTGGGCTGCACGCCCCCAACCGCTTCTTGTGTTCGTACAAATCGTTCTGCCAGTTCTTGAAGCTGTAGTTCTGAGAATTCGATCTCAGGGGGCTCTGGTTTTCCGAAGAACTTTCGTGAGCAGGCCGCATGGAAGTCACCACTTGCGTTAGGAATCTCTTTGTAGCAATAGAGGCATCGATTGGTGTCGAGCGTCATTCCACTTCCTCTTCGGGAAGTACACTTACCGCACCGATCGTTTCTCGACAGCTTACGAGTAGCAAGCCCATTCGGTCTCGTTGATTCACCTTCCACACATTCTCTACGTGTGCAAGTAGCCACCCTTCCGGGATCAATCCATCGAAGAATGGGAAGAGCACGTTACTATGGTAGGGTTCTGATCGGCACGGTAGCGTCTTGCTTATCGCCACCGGTTCAGTTGACGATAGATACGCCTCATCATAGGCAAAGAGATACCCTGACGCATCTTCAACAAGTCTGCCTGCTCGCGTTCCCGCGAAGTAGATCTGTGCGCTACGCATCGTTGTGCCTCACCACTCCCAACTCACACCCAAACATTAATAGCACCTGGTTCACCTTGTCCAGTCGGAGGGTCTGCTTTCCACTCTCCAGTTCACGCACAAACCGATACCCCACACCAGCCATGCGAGCCAGATCAGACTGTGTGAGTCCATTCCGTTTGCGCTGTTCTTTTACAAACTGCGACACCGTTGGTAGGTCAGGGTCCATGGAACCAAAGGTAGCTGTTTACACGAGAAAATATACCCTTTCGGGTACATTTTCT
>JAPLFN010000069.1:0-450 GCA_026390655.1 Candidatus Kapaibacterium sp. | reverse complement strand
CCCCGTACGGGTACAATAATGGGGCTTTTACTATATTTTGTACCCGATAGGGTACAAATTGTCAAGTTTATAGAGTTTCCGAATGCTCTGCTAGCGAACAGCGTGGACACTTCGACTTACTTACATTGGAGCATAATCTCGTCAGACACGAATGGCAACCCTACTTCACGGGCTTTAACAATATCTAAGCAACCTTTGTGATTGCGCCCAAGAAGAAGCTCCATCAGCCCTCTGGCATAGTAAGCCTTAGCATTTTGAGGATCGATCTCGATTGCCTTGGTGTAGTCGGCTATCGAACCATCGTAGTCCTTTTGACCTGCCCCCGTTTGTTGGTCCACCTGTAATGTTAGTCATTAAGCAGCGAACCTAAAAATGGTTGGTTGAATAGATTCGGGTGCCGGTGGACGATACCCGAGACTGCTGTGCGGACGTTTAGTGTTGTAGAAGCGT
>JAPLFN010000043.1:877-6835 GCA_026390655.1 Candidatus Kapaibacterium sp. | reverse complement strand
GATCCGGAAAGCCCCGTAATGACCGTGAGTGCATTACGTGGAATATCGAGGTCAATGTTCTTGAGATTATTGACTCTTGCACCCCGGATGGAGATCATTCTTCTCGGTTTTTGGGGTACTGCGGAGGCTACGGGCTGGTGATCTGGGTTCAGAAGGGGCGTCACTGGATATGGTGATGAGGGTGGACGGCAAAAATAACCTTTAAGGCAACTCAAGGTATTGATGGCACGGGACTTGCTTTACATGGGATAACTTCCGTATTTTGCTGATCTGCTGAAAAATGAATCTAAAATTGGAGTGCAATCATGGCTCGTCGCTGTGAACTGACCGGTGTAGGTCCGATGTCTGGAAACAACGTTTCCCATGCTAACAACAAGACAAGACGTCGCTTCCTCCCAAACATTCAAAAGAAGCGTATCTGGGTACCTGAAGAAGGTCGCTGGGTAACGGTAAAGGTAACCGCTCGTGCGATCAAAACGCTCGACAAGATCGGTTACATTGCAATGAAGAAGCGCGCAGAAAAATAACGCGCATGCCATTGTATGGCGCATTCTTCATGAAATCTTCGAGAGAAGGCCGCTGCGCGGCCTTTTTTCGTTCTATGTATGCCATAAAACTACCACGTGGTACGTCATCAATGCAGATGAAGAGATTGGCAATACCATACCTGTTGCGTTCCTCGGTAGTGAGTATCACTATGCTTGTGAGTCTGTTCTGTTGGGTTGAGTGTCGCGCCCAGACAGACGATCGTTCTGCGCAAATACGCAAGGCGCGTGAGTACTTTATCAATGGCACCACGCTTCAGATACAGGGTAATCGTCATGCTGATGCTATCCTTGAGTTTCAACAAGCGCTCCGCTACGATTCTTCATCGGCTACCTTTGCCGCTATTGCTCGAAGTTATTTAGAGCTTCGTAAGCTAGATATGGCAAGCGAGTGGGCAGAGATGGCCATAAACCGAGATTCGTCTTCGCGAGACACGTGGGAGTTGATAGCCGAGATTGAAGTTATGAGGGGTCAATATGACGCCGGAATAGCCGCGTATGAGCGCATCCTTACACGTAACCCGACGCACAGACAGCTATACACCCTTGGTCGACTCTACGAGCCCCGTAACGCCGCAAAGGCGATCGTAATTTTCGAGCGTCTTTGCGAGAGCCAGCCGGACGAGACGGTTCTCTTGAGACTTGCCGACCTCTATGAGCGCCTCCGAGACATCAAAGGAGTGCTACGGGCGCTAGAGCGTGCTAGGGCGTTAGATCCCATTGATCCACAGATTGCTTCTCGAACGTGCGAGCTCTATGTGCACGAGGGAATGTTCCCTGAACTTCAGGTCCTTTTGTCTTCCTGGCGTGGTAGAGATCTTGATCTCGATCGAAGCGCTCGAGTCTGGGGTGTAACTCTCTCGAGTATTCTTGAGGATACATTGGTACTTGGGGTGTACCGTGATCAGATCGCGATCATTCTGGACGACGCTAAAGAATACTTCCCACAAGTGTGGCCGGTGATGGCACTGGCAGGCACTGTGAGTATGAGGCTAGACGATACAACTCGTGCTGCCGTATTCTTTGATCTAACAATAAAGAGTCCAGAGTCGCGACCAGAGAGTTTTCTTGAAATCGCTCGGATCTACCTTCTTCACAATCATCCTCAAGAAGCAGAACGATATCTCCTTCTTGGCCAACGGCGCTTCCCTATTGATGCACGATTTCCGTTCCTTCTGGGCGGGTCAAGTCTGGATCTTGGAAAAGATGCGCAGGCCGCGGATTATTATAGATATGCGCTTTCGTTAGATTCAACCATCGTTGACGCTTGGGTGCAGTTAGGTCTGCTTTATGATCAGCGTGGCTTGATAGACAGTTCTGATCTTGCGTATGAACACGCCTTACTGATGGACGCCGATCATGCCCTTGCTAACAATAATTATGGTTATTCCCTTGCAGGCAGAGGAATTCATCTCGATAGAGCTCGCACCATGGGATGGAAGGCCGTTCAGGCAGAGCCGATGAATCCAGCCTACCTTGATACGTATGCGTGGATCCTTTACCGTTCCGAGGAATATGAAAAGGCGCGGACGTATTTGGAGCGTGCTATAACGATAGGAGCCAATGCCACGCACTTTGAGCACTATGGCGATGTGCTTGAAGCGCTAGGTGATATCGACGGGGCTCTTCGTGCGTGGAAGAATTCTCTTCTTAAAGATCCGCAAAGAACATCAATTCAGATGAAGATCGACAAATACCGTTAACATATATTGTCAAGCCCCATGAATAGACCCACAAGTACAGATCCCAATGACTACGAGATTCTCATTCGTCGTCGCGGCGATACAGACTACGCCTCCTATTGTACACAGTTGGCTCACATGATAAAGGGGCAGGCCCACGAAGAAGTTGAGGAGGCCATGAAGGCATACGTCCTAGCGTACATAGCCTCACTGTCTCAAATCGGTACTGCCTCGTCTCAGAACTGATCATCAGTAGATGAGTGTCTCGCGCCCACAACCCTCAAGCTACCTCAGAATGGTTCGCTGGGAACAGATTCTCATGATCTCCTGGATCTCCAGCTGTGCTATCACGATCGTGTTGACGTGGTTGTTTCAAAAACAACTTCTATCGATCTTTTCGTTAACGTTCATCATTGCGGGCACCATCCTTTCCTTGCTGGTAAAGAGATACATTCGTTCTGATTATCTCCATCTAGAGGGCGTCTGGCAAATACTTGCTCTACTTCCTCCTTTCAGTGTTTCGATGATCTTCTTTGGAATGATTCAGACATGGATGCAAAGAGTTGGCTTTGGTGTTTCCATGAGAGTCACTATCGTTACAACTCTAGGGACCATACTTGCAGGGCTTGCGATGTCATCGAACCTCACACAAGTTGCCATGGTTTTCACGGTTGCCTTCTGTTCTTCTGTTCTGCGAGAACGTGCCTCTAGCGGTTGGTACTTGATTCCTGTTGGGGTTGTGGTAGGTACAAAATTGGTGCTGTCATGGTAGTCAAGGTTCTCGACCTATGGTGGATTCGCATTTGCGTAATGCTCGCAAGCGTGTTTGTTCCCACTGCTCTTCTGACGTTTGTTGTTCACGGAGATGACGCGGGCGCTGTTATTCAATCGTCGGTGTACGGTCTTTGCGTAGTGGTGATGATTGGAATTGAGGTTCTGAGACCGTATGGATCTGCCGTTGCATCGGGGGTGGTACCAACGCCTATCAGTCCACGCTTTGTCGGACTTGGTGTAGGATGGGCGTTAGCTTCGCTCATCGCAATTGCGTCCGTCACATACTTGCTCGGTGGCTCTGTAGCCGCAACTACCGTCTCGGTTGACGTAACGTCAGTTTCTACTGTTGTTTTATTCGCAATTGGCGAAGAGGTTCTCTTTCGCGGCACCATCTTTCGTGCCCTGGAGGAGCGATTTAGTTCTTCATTTGCAGTACTGGCCACAAGCCTTCCCTTCGCGTTGATCCACCTTCTGAATCCAGGTGCCTCATGGATGAGTGCGGTCAATGTCTTTCTTGCGGGATTGGCACTTGGAACGAGCGTTGCACTGACACGATCACTTTGGATGGCCATCAGTTTTCACGTGTTTTGGAATCTTGGACTCGCACTGATGTTTGGTCTCGTTAGTGGACTAGACCTCCCCTTAAGCGTCTTCGTTCTCGACGTTTCCTCCATACCGGAACAACTTCGATTTATTATTACCGGACCTTTTGGTGTGGAAGATGGCCTTTTAACGTCTGTCCTACTTTTTGCATCTGTGGTTATCATGCAGAAGATGCGGGTGTTTGATCCAGTCGTTCAAGCGGCCCGCTTTATGCAAAAACACTCCGTCACACGGTAACGCTTTTCTGAACGTCGGTGCACTGTATGAAACACGTTCTCATTCTCATCGCATTCCTTACCACGGGTTCATTCGGCGCTAACGCCCAATGGGTGCTCATCAAAGCCGATGGCGATACGATCCTGCAGCGTGGTATCAATCATATCTACAATGTTGAGTTTGAGGCAGCGCATAACGACTTCCGCAAGGTGATATCCATGTACCCTACTCATCCGGCAGGGTATTTTCTTGATGCAATGGTAGAATGGTGGCGAATCTACCTAGATAGAAGGAACAAGTCAGCTGACGAACAATTCTTAAAGAAGATCGATAAGGTTCTCCTAGTCTGCGACCAGATGCTTGACTCTACGCCACATAATATCACGGCCTTGTTTTTTAAGGGTGGCGCGCTTGGATTCCGCGGTAGATATCATGCAATGCGTGAGAATATGTTCAGCGCTGCAGACGATGGTCGAGTTGCTCTTGACATCCTACAGGAGTGTCAGAAGATCGCCCCAGGTAATCATGACATCATGTTAGGGACGGGGCTTTATAATTACTATGCGGCAGCCTTACCAGAGAAGTATCCCGCGCTTAAGACCGTTATGGTGTTCCTCCCACGTGGTGATAAAGTCATCGGACTAGCGCAGTTAAAGGCTGCTGCCCGACAGGCAAAGTATGCCGCCAATGAGGCAAAGGTAGTTCTCATTCAGGCCTACTTTGACTTTGAGAAAAACCCCTTGGAGGCCATGGAATTCGCCCGCGATCTGCATCGTACGTATCCTATGAATCCGGCATTTCAAAGGGCGTATGGGAGATGTTTAGTTTCTCTCGGACCCTTAGACTCGATGGAGCTCTGTTGGCGGGACCTTCTCGTTCGGTACATGGATAAGAAAACGGGGTACGACAAACTGGCGGCCAGAGAAGCCCTGTACTATATCGGAGTTGCGCGAATGATGAGTCATGATCCCGAAATGGCGCTCAAGTACTTCTACAAATGCGATGAGGCATGTCGCGTTTTGGATGAAGATCCATCCGGATTCATGGTGAAAACCAATCTGAAGATCGGTCAGATCTACGACCAGCAGGGGAAACGGGACCTCGCGATGAAGCAATATCGCAAAGTGCTGGACTGGGATGATGTCGGTGGTTCGCATGCTGAGGCCGAGAGATACATGCAGTCCGCCTTTAGATAGCCGTTGGGGAGCGCCCCTTCCCTATTTTTGTGTTCTCCGCAATTGAGACACACACTGATGAACCCAGATATCACGCCATGGATCGAGCTCGCTCAAAAGGAGCTGAAAGATCGATCCGTTGATACCCTGACAACCATGTCGGCGGAAGGTATCGCGATCAAGCCGTTGTACACGACAGCAGACCTTGATGATCTGAGCCATGTGCAGACCCTACCTGGACTCTTCCCCTTTCTTCGTGGACCGTATGCATCAATGTATACGAATCGGCCATGGACTATACGCCAATATGCCGGTTTCTCTACGGCTGAGGAGTCCAACGCATTTTATCGTCAAGCGTTAGCAGCTGGGCAAAAGGGGCTCTCCGTTGCATTCGATCTTGCCACCCATCGCGGTTATGATTCGGATCACCCGCGCGTGGTTGGAGACGTTGGTAAGGCTGGCGTGGCGATCGATTCGGTGGAGGATATGAAAATCCTCTTTGATCAGATCCCACTTGATAAGATGAGCGTTTCGATGACAATGAATGGGGCCGTGATCCCCGTGCTCGCGATGTTCATTGTTGCCGCTGAAGAACAAGGAGTTGCTCAAGAAAAACTGAATGGCACCATCCAGAACGATATTCTCAAAGAGTTCATGGTGCGAAACACATACATTTATCCACCAGAGCCATCGATGCGCATCGTGGCGGACATTATCGAGCATACTAGCAGGATGATGCCACGATTCAATTCGATATCTATCAGTGGCTATCATATGCATGAGGCAGGCGCAACTGCTGTGCAGGAGCTTGCTTACACGATCGCCGATGGTCTTGAGTATGTACGCACTGCAATTGCTCGTGGAATGAGTGTTGATGCATTTGCTCCGCGCGTGTCATTTTTCTTTGCCATCGGTATGAACTTCTTCATGGAGATCGCAAAGCTGAGAGCCGCACGAGTGCTG
>JAPLFN010000043.1:0-851 GCA_026390655.1 Candidatus Kapaibacterium sp. | reverse complement strand
GAAGGACTCGCTATTATTACGCACACATTGTCAGACATCGGGATGGTCACTCGCTGCTCAGGATCCGTTCAATAATGTTGCTCGAACGACGATTGAGGCACTCGCTGCCGTGCTTGGCGGAACGCAATCACTACATACCAACTCGTATGATGAGGCACTCGGTTTACCAACCGAAGCGTCCTCGAGGGCAGCGCGAAATACGCAATTGATCATTGCCGAAGAATCGCATGTAACCGAGGTGGTGGACCCGCTTGGAGGTTCATACTACGTGGAGGCCTTGACAGACGCACTGGTACGTAGTGCCTCTGAGATCATCGCTGAGGTAGAGTCGTATGGTGGAATGACGAAGGCCATCAACGCAGGTATTCCTAAGATGCGGATTGAGGAATCTGCAGCTCGTCGCCAAGCGCTGATCGATCAGGGTAAGGAAGTGATCGTCGGAGTGAATGCGTATCGCTTGACTCATGAGCCGGAAATTGATGTATTAGACATCGACAACACGAGCGTGAGAGAATCACAGGTGGCCAGGCTAACATCGATTCGATCATCGCGTAATAGTGCCGAGGTTCAACGAACGCTGGAGTTGTTGACGAGGGCAGCTTCATCGTCCGGTGGAAATCTCCTTACAATTGCGGTCGAGGCTGCACGAGCTCGTGCAACTGTAGGCGAGATCACAGATGCCATGGCGGCAATTTTCACACGATTCGAGGCGCATACCGTGGCTATCGAAGGTGTTTATGGGGCTCAGTATGCCCACGACCCTGAATACGCAGCTCTGCGGGCAAACGTTGAACAATTTGAGAAGGAGTTCGGCAGACGTCCGAGGATTCTTGTTGCAAAGCTTGGGCAAG
>JAPLFN010000100.1:1225-18662 GCA_026390655.1 Candidatus Kapaibacterium sp. | reverse complement strand
TTGAAGGAGGATACGACGAACGCGCGTGCGCTCGCGCTCTGCTTCAGAATCCGCAGTTGGTGTCTCCGCATTGTCTGATCCACCTCCAATGGTTGGATTAACGCCTAGCAAGAGTGCGATGTGCGAACGGAGGATCGTTGCCGAATGCTCCATTGCTTCTTTTGCAGTGATCGAGCCGTCAGTGCTTACATCAAGGAGGAGACGCTCATAGTCCGTCTTCTGACCGACGCGAAAGGGCTCAACATTGTAGATGACATTCTTGATCGGAGTGTAGATCGCATCGATCGGCAACATACCAAATGGGAAGTCAGTTGTGTTCTGCTCTTCAGATGGAACATAACCCTTACCACGACCGATCCGAAGCTCCACATCAAAATCCGCATCGTCAGCGAGTGTAGCGATCTTTTTCGAAGGATCCAGAACCTCAATTGCTCCTGCAGAGGCGTCTTGAATCATCTGAGCCGTCCAGATCTTCTGACCCTTAACGTGGAAAGCGATGCGATTGATTGCTTTTGGATCGATGATGCGAATACGCACTTCTTTGAGATTGAGAATGATCTCGCACATGTCCTCTACTACACCAGCTATGGTTTGGAACTCATGCTGAACATCCGAGATCTTCACACCTACGATGGAGGATCCTTGGATAGACGAGAGGAGTACGCGTCGAAACGCGTTCCCGATAGTTGTTCCGTAACCTTCTTCGAGCGGATTGAGAACGAATCGAGCATGGTACGGACTGCCGAGTTCTTCGACGACGACGCCTTCTGGCATCTGCATCTGCATGTTCATGGCCTTCCTTGTGTCAATATTCACGGGTTGAAATACGTTGGTCATAATGGTTTAGACGCGACGCTTTTTAGGCGGGCGGCAGCCATTGTGCGGAAGTGGGGTTTGGTCTAGGATCGACAGAACCTCAAAGCCAGCTTGTGTAAGTGCGCGGATCGCTGCTTCGCGACCGGAGCCCGGTCCCTTCACGATCACATCCACCTTGCGCAATCCCATTTCGAAAGCCTCACGAGAAGCCTTATCAGCGGAAACTTGCGATGCATACGGAGTGTTCTTCTTGGAGCCGCGGAAACCATTCTTTCCTGCAGACGACCACGAGAGCGTATTGCCGTATGTGTCGGTGATCGTAACGATCACGTTGTTGAACGTTGCACGCACATAGACCTTGCCATGTACGTCCGTAACGATTTTGCGCTTGACGCGCTTTTTTGCAGCTGCCATTGTCGTTCAATCCTATATTACTTCTTCACTGCCTTCTTCTTGCCGGCCACTGTCTTACGCTTGCCCTTGCGAGTACGAGCGTTAGTACGCGTGCGCTGACCACGGACAGGGAGACCCCGACGGTGGCGCAGACCACGATAGCATCCAACATCCATAAGACGCTTGATGTTAAGCTGGATCTCAGAGCGAAGTTGACCTTCTACTTTGAAATCAGCCATAGCCTGGCGAATACGTGCCACTTCATCGTCTGTCCATGTAGAGACACGCTTGTTGTGGTCAATGCCGGCTTTGTCCAGCACTTGACTGCTTAGCGTATTTCCAATGCCAAAGATGTACGTGAGCGCGATAACACCGCGCTTATTTTTTGGTAGGTCGATACCTGCGATACGAGCCACTTTTCGTCTCCTGAATTAGCCCTGACGTTGCTTGAATCTAGGGTTCTTCTTGTTGATGATATACACCCTTCCCTTACGACGGACAATCTTGTCGTCGGGACTGCGCTTTTTCACCGATGCTTGGACCTTCATGATCTCACCCTTACTTGTTCAAATTCGAATTTCAATTACTTGTAGCGATAGACGATACGGCCCTTTGAAAGATCATATGGAGACATCTCCACTGTGACCTTATCTCCGCGAAAGATCTTTATAAAGTGCATCCTCATCTTGCCGGAGACGTGTGCTAGGATCTTATGCCCATTATCCAGTTTCACAATGAACTGAGTATTTGGGAGTGTTTCCTCGATCACACCATCAACACGTATGACATCTTCGCGACCCATCAAAACCTTGTCGTTATCGTTACTCCATCAAAGTCAGGATTCTCGGCGTTGTTCCATCGATCACAATTGTGTGTTCGAAGTGTGCCGATGGCTTCCCATCTGCAGTGTACACAGTCCAACCATCGCTTGCCGTATGAACATGGAAAAGCCCCATATTCACCATCGGCTCAATCGCCAAAGCCATCCCATTCTTGAGACGAGCATTTGGAAACCTGCTGCGGTGTAGCAGACCGGGAACAAAATTCGGAACTGGCGGTTCTTCATGGAGGTGACGACCAATGCCGTGTCCCACGAGTTCCCGCACCACCGAAAAACCCTGTTTTTCAACATGTGTTTGAACCGCCCTCGCGATATCATACACTCGATTTCCGTCTATTGCCTGTTCGATGCCGAGTCTCAAAGACTCTTTCGTTGCATCTAACAAACGTTGTTTGTCTGTTGAAATCTCACCAACACCAAACGTGTACGCACTGTCACCGAAAAAGCCATCCTTCTGAACACCAACGTCGATCGTTACGATCTGCCCTTCTTTCAGCATCCGCTGACCTGGCATCCCATGAACAACTTCTTCATCAACACTCACGCAGATCGACGAGGGAAACAGCTTTCCGTCTACCTCATAACCCTTGAAAGCGGGCTCTCCACCTCGTGTTCGGATAAAATCCTCCACGATGGCATCAAGCTCCAACGTAGTTACGCCCGGCTTTACAAATCCTCGAACATGATTCAGCACGTCAGCTACGATGCGACATGCTACTTCCATTTTCGAGATCTCGTCTTCGGTCCGGATCGAGATGTTTACGTCAGCAACCATCATACGTGTTAAGACATTGCACCGGCACGGCCACGGATCTTACCTGTCTTCATAAATCCGTCATAATGACGCATAAGAAGGAAGGACTCGATCTGCTGCAGCGTGTCTAATGCAACACCCACAATAATGAGGAGGCTCGTGCCGCCAAAGAACGAAGCAAATACCGGCGGTACCTTAAGGATGTTCATCGCAAACGTTGGCATGATCGCGATGAGCGCCAGAAAGATGGCCCCCGGAAGTGTAATACGAGTTAGTATGTTTTCAATGTATTCGGACGTTGGAGATCCTGGACGAACGCCGGGAATGAACCCGCCGTTGCGCTTCATGTTATCTGCAACTTCCTTCGGGTTGAACGCAATGGCTGTATAGAAGTATGTGAAGAACACGATGATCACACCGTAGAACAACGCATAGATCACAGACCTGTCGCTAAACACCTTAGCAACATCCTGCCAAAGCGTACTGTTCGGGAAGAACGAAGCGATCGTCGCTGGAACGAATAAAATCGACTGTGCAAAGATGATCGGCATAACGCCGGCAGTGTTGACGCGAAGGGGAATGTACTGCGTAGTACCACCATAAACCTTGCGTCCAACAACGCGCTTCGCATACTGAACAGGGATTCTTCTAGCCCCCTGAGTGATAAGGATCACCGAGGCAATGACGCCTAACAGAAGCGCAACGAGGACAAGGTCGATGACCGGATTGCGCGAACCTGCCTGAATAAGGGTGATCTCTTGTGTGATCGCGGTCGGGAATCGAGCAATAATGCCGATGAAAATGATAAGCGAAATACCGTTGCCGAGTCCACGATCTGTTATCTGTTCACCGATCCACATAAGGCCTACAGTACCGGCAGTCAAGATCAATATCGTTGCCATTGTCCAGAAAAATCCTGCATCAGGAACAACTGAAGCGCCACCGGCGCCAACGGTTGTCTGTGCAATCTTGATCGATACACCCCAGGCCTGCATTGCCGCAATCGGCACAGTAAGCATACGTGTATACTGATTGATCTTCCTACGGCCGTCTTCACCTTCACGCTGAAGCTTTTGAAGTTCAGGAAGCACAACTCCTGCGATCTGGAGAATGATGCTCGCAGATATATACGGCATGATCCCGAGAGCAAAGATGGCTGCATTCGAGAACGCACCGCCTACGAACATGTCGTATAAACCAAAGATCGTTCCGTTGTCACTGCCATTCGTTTGAGCTAACAGAGTAACGTCTACGCCTGGGATCGTAATGAACGAACCTACACGAACAGCCAACAACGCGATCAGTGTGAAACCGATGCGTTGGCGGAGTTCTTCGATCCGGAACATATTCCGGAGGGTGGTAACGATATTAGCCATTGACTGTGACCGCTCCCCCGGCTGTCTCGATCTTTTGCTTGGCAGTCTCAGAGATCTTATCGCACTCAACACTCAACTTCGCAGAGAGATCACCGTTGCCGAGAATCTTCACTGGGGCAGAGCGCTTGCGGATGACTCCACACTCAAGCAATACATCTTTTGTGACGCTTCCATTTGTTACGAGCTTCTCGTCAACCAAGCGCTGGAGCGTAGCGACATTGACTTCTTGATATTCAATGCGATTGATGTTCGTGAAGCCGAACTTTGGCACGCGACGCTTGAGGGACATCTGTCCACCCTCAAAACCCGGGCTTTGGCTAAAACCGCTTCGCGATTGGTGACCCTTGTGTCCGCGCGTCGACGTACCACCGTGGCCCGAACCGGCACCACGACCAATACGCTTCTTCTTATGACGAGAGCCCGGAGCGGGCGATAGATTTCCGATGTGTTTCATGATGTGCCTCAGTCTGCGATCTCTTCAACGGTTACAAGGTGCCGAACCACGTTTACCATACCAAGAATTTGTGGATTCTTTGGCTTGATCGTAACGTTGTTAGGATGTCCGAGGCCTAGGGCCTTGATCGTATCCTTGTGGTTCCGTAGGGTGCCGATGATCGAACGCACTTGGGTGATTTTCAATTTCATGATTCGTTTTCCTTCTTTGCCTTAGCCCTGAAGAACTTTTTTGAGTGGGATGCCACGACGAACTGCAACCGCTGCTGCATCCTCGAGTTGCATCAATGCATGCATGGTTGCCTTCACCGTATTGTGCGGGTTTGACGAACCTTGCGACTTTGTAAGCACATCCGTCACACCTGCTAGCTCAAGGATTGCACGTACTCCACCCGCAGCGATAACGCCTGTACCCGGTGTTGCCGGACGGATGAGAACCTTTGCAGCTCCAAAGCGGCCAATGACTTCGTGAGGAACAGTACCGTTTTGAATGCGGACCTTAACAACGGACTTCTTTGCAGCGTCTGTTGCCTTTGTGACTGCATTCGATACTTCGCCGGCCTTGCCGAGTCCATATCCAACGTGTCCTGCCTCGTCACCAACAACGACCATAGCGGAGAAGTTAAAACGACGTCCACCCTTTACTACCTTAGCCGTACGGCCAACGTAGACGATCTTGTCCTTGAGGTTCAGTTCAGATACTTTTTGTTTTGCCACGTAATCAGCTCCGTTTCGTTCAGCGTTAGAAGTCTAGACCGCTCTCGCGTGCAGATTCTGCAAGCGCCTTGACGCGACCGTGATAAAGAAAACCGTTGCGGTCGAATGCGACTCTTGTCACCTTCGCTGCCTTGGCACGTTCTGCAAGAGTGGCGCCAACGATGCGACTCTCGTCCACCTTTGACATGCCGTCTGAGATCTTTGCACGGATATCCTTATCGAGTGTAGATGCCGACGCTACCGTCGTTGCATCAACGTCGTTGATAATCTGTGCGTAGATGTGATTCAGCGACCGATACACCGTCAAGCGAAGACGATCGGGTGTACCTGAGATGTTCTTGCGAACTCGACGATCACGACGCGCGTGACGCACGCCTTTGAGTTTAATGCGATTCATAGTTCGATTCCTTACTTACCTGCCGACTTGCCCGCCTTGCGACGGATGTATTCACCTTCGTAGCGAATTCCCTTGCCCTTGTATGGCTCAGGTGGACGAAGCTTGCGGACCTTCGCTGCTACCTCACCAACCAAATGCTTATCAAAACCCTTCACCGAAAATGCCGTTGGTGTTGTTACCGCAAACTCCACGCCGTCCGGGGGCATAAAGAAGATCGGGTGGGAATAGCCGAGATTAAGAAGCAAATTCTTGCCCCGTAGCTCAACCTTGTATCCAACGCCTTCAATCTGGAGATTGCGAGTGAATCCATTGGATACACCCTCTACCATCCAGGCAATGTGAGCGCGAGTAAGACCGTGCATTGCACGAACCTTCTTCTCATCGTTCGCACGCGTAAACGTTAGCGTGTTGTTTTCCATCACCGGTGTGATCATAGGATCCACAGCAAACTTTAGTTCGCCCTTAGGCCCCTTAACCGTGCACATCTCGGCGTCAAACTTTACGTTGACGGTAGATGGTATGTCGATGATTTTTTTACCTACTCGTGACATGTTCTTATTCTCCTCGCTTCTCTACTTTACCAGATTGTACAAAGCACTTCGCCGCCAACATTCTCGCGACGTGCTTGCTTGTCCGTCATCACGCCACGAGGCGTGGAGATAATAGCAACACCGAGGCCGTTGCGAACCCGTGGGAGATTGTCGGCTGGCGCATAAATGCGACATCCGGGCTTACTCACGCGGTGCACCTCACGTATTGACGGTTGCCCGTAGTGATAGCGCAGCTTCAGGGTGAGCACACCCTGTTTGTTGTCCTCAACGCGCTCGTAGTCCAAAATGAAGCCTTGATCCTTAAAGATCTCGGCTATTGCCACTTTGAGCTTCGACGAAGGCACATCAACTGTTTTGTGCTTTGCGGCCGACGCGTTGCGGATGCGTGTAATGAAATCGGCGATGGTATCTGAGACTGGCATAGTCGTCGTCTTGGTCGTGTCTGAAAATCAGGGCTTGAACTTACTTACCAACTTGCTTTACGCATGCCTGGGATCTTGCCTTCGAGGGCGAGAAGCCTGAACATGTTTCGGCATAGGCCAAACTTGCGGTAGACACCCTTTCCACGGCCGGTGATGAGACACCGACTACGGACGCGGGTTGGTGAACTATTACGTGGCAGCTTTTGAAGTCCTACCATGTCGCCTGCCGCCTTGAGCTCTGCACGCTTGGTTGCGTACTTTGCTGCGAGACGAATGCGTTTTTTATTACGAGCGATTACTGAGGTCTTGGCCATGGAATTCTCTTAATGTCTTAGTCGCGTTTGCGGAACGGAAAACCAAACTCTTTGAGCAAGGCATACGCCTCTTCGTCGGTCTTGGCGGACGTCACAAACGTGATGTCCATTCCTTGGATCTTCGAAACCTTGTCAACGTCAATTTCCGGGAAGATGATCTGCTCCTTGATACCGATGGTATAGTTACCACGGCCGTCAAAGCTCTTGTCAGAAAATCCACGGAAGTCACGAATACGTGGTGCTGCGATATTGATGAAACGATCGAGGAACTCATAGAGGTGAGCGCGACGAAGCGTTACACGCGTACCGATAGGCATGCCTTCGCGAAGCTTGAAGTTCGCAATAGACTTCCGCGCACGCGAGATCGACGGGCGTTGACCAACGATCAACTCAAGCTCATTGATCGCCGCCTGAAGGTGTTTTGTATCCTGCGCAGCTGATCCAACACCGATGTTCACGGTGATCTTCTCAACACGGGGCACCTGCATAACGCTCGAATAGTTGAATTGCTTCATCAGAGCCGGTACTACTTCATCTTTGTAGAAAGCGTGCAGACGCGCCGGCACCGGTGCATCCTGAATTTCTTCAAGACGTGGGCCGTCGGGCTTGAACGTTTCCTTCTTTGTGAGGGTCTTTGCCATGGTTTCTACTTTCGTTCGACGTTCGTCTGCTTAGAGTTCTTCTTGTGTTGTTTTAGCAATACGCTTCACAACAGTCTTTTCACCGACGGCTGTGCGAACACGCGTAACACGTGTAGGCTTGCCGTTCTTGTCAACCAACTGCACATTAGAGTAGTGCACGGGCACTTCCATCTTAATGATGCCGCCATTTGGATGTTGCTGGGAGGCACGCACGGCTTTCGAACGAAGATTAACACCTTCTACGAGCACCTGCATTTTGGACGGCAGAACTTGGAGTACGCGTCCTGTTGCCCCTTTGCTATTTCCTGCGATCACCTTAATAGTGTCGCCCTTTTTGATTTTGAGCTTCATCATGTACCTCAGAGCACCTCAGGTGCAAGGGAAATGATCTTCATAAATGAGCGTTCACGAAGTTCACGGGCAACCGGCCCGAAGATTCGCGTCCCACGAGGATCGTTGTTGTTGTTGATAATGACAGCAGCATTCTCGTCAAAGCGAATAAACGACCCGTCGCGGCGACGTAATTCCTTCTTTGTGCGAACGATCACTGCCTTCACCACTTCGCCTTTTTTCACAGCGCCGGCAGGCAATGCAGCCTTAACCGAGCAAACGATGATGTCACCCACCGTTGCATAACGCTTACCGTGTCCACCTAGTACCCGGATGCAACGCAACTTGCGAGCTCCCGAATTGTCGGCTACCACGAGATTGGATTCTTCTTGAATCATGTCCGTTCTCCGTTACTGCGCACGTTCGATGATCTCCACCAGCGCCCAGCGTTTGCGGGCACTAAGTGGGCGGCTCTCGATGACTTTGACGACGTCGCCGATGTTGCACTCGTTCTTCTCGTCGTGCGCCATCACCTTCGTGCTCCGCTTGAAATACTTTTTGTAAAGTGGGTGGGCCACCTGGCGCTCAATGCTAACCACGATGGTCTTCTCCGCTTTGTTGCTTACAACCTTGCCTGTACGCGTTTTGCGGCGCGATACTGCTTGGTCTGTTGTTGTTACATCTGCCATGGTTTCGATCCGATTCAGTTGGCGTTGCTGTTGCGCTGGTGAAGAATGGTCTTCATTCGCGCGATGTCTTTGCGTAGCGTTTTGATGCTCGATGAGTCTTGTAGTTGACTCAACGTGAGTTGAAAACGCAATCGTACGACGTTCACTTCGCTCTCCTTAAGGAACCCTTCGAGCTCCTGTGTGGAAAGGGAACGGAGGTCTTCTGCTTTACGTGATTTCATTTCTTAGTCCTCCAGATCCACTCGTTGAACGAACTTGCACTTGATTGGAAGCTTATGAATAGCAAGACGTACTGCTTCTTGTGCACGCTCCTTCGTAACTCCGTCGATCTCAAACAAGATCCTACCCGGCTTCACGATCGCTACCCAGAATTCCGGGTTACCCTTACCAGAACCCATTCGGGTCTCGGCCGGCTTCTTTGTCACCGGCTTGTCCGGGAAGATGCGGATCCACACTTTACCGTCACGACGGAGGTATCGATTGATAGCGATACGAGCCGACTCGATCTGGCGATTAGTGATCCACGCATTTTCCAGCGCCTTGAGACCATATGAACCAAACGCTACCGTGGAACCACGGTAGGCTTTTCCTCTTCGGCGTCCCCGTTGGGTCTTCCGATGTTTTACTCGTTTTGGGATGAGCATGTCGTTGCCTTACGCCTGACTTACTGTTCCTTGTTCTGTTGCTTGCCGATAACGTCGCCACGGCAGATCCATACCTTCACACCGATCGAACCGTACACTGTTTCCGCACGTCCTTGTGCGTAATCGATATCCGCACGCAATGTGTGCAGCGGAACACGACCTTCTTTGTACTGCTCCTTACGTGTCATGTCTGCACCGCCAAGGCGGCCTGAACACATCACGCGAACACCTTCTGCACCAACCCTCATCGTACTGCTGACTGCATTCTTCATTGCGCGGCGGAACGAGATGCGACCTTCGAGCTGCGCTGCAATGTTGTCTGCTACCAGTTGAGCATCAAGCTCAGGGCGCTTGATCTCGCTGATCAGGATCTTTACTTCTTTCTTGGTGAGCTTACGAAGCTCTTCCTCGAGTTGAGCGATGTCTTTTCCTGAGCGACCAATGATCACACCTGGACGCGACGTATTGATCGTTACACGTAGTTGTTTTGCAGTCCGCTCAACGATAATGCGCGCTACACCGGCCTTCTTCAGACGGCTCTTGATGTAGTTGCGTACCATGATGTCTTCTTGCAACTTCTCCGCGACGTTCTTCTCATCGAACCAGTTGGCTTCCCAACTACGGATGATGCCTAGTCGCAGACCGATCGGATTTGTCTTCTGACCCACTTGATCTGACTCCGCTTACTGTTTCGTTGAAACGACGATGGTTAGATGATGCGAACGCTTACGGATCCGGAATGCTCGTCCCATTGGAGCGGGCGAGATTCGCTTGATCGTCGGTCCCGGATCGACGAAGCACTCTTTTACAACGATTGATTCAGGATCGATGCCTTGATCTTTTCTGGTAAGATTACTGATCGCAGACTTGAGCGTTTCCTCAGCTACAAGACCAGCCATCTTATCGGAAAATTTGAGAATGTTCAGCGCTTGCTGAGCAGACTTCCCACGAATAAGATCGATCACAAGACGCATCTTGCGAGGCGACGACCTATTGTGGCGTTTGATTGCGCGTGCTTCCATCGTTCTTCCTTACCTCTTACCCGTTTTGAGATCTTTACGGTTACCTGAGTGACCACGATACGTCCGCGTTGGCGAAAACTCTCCAAGCTTATGACCCACCATGTTCTCAGTCACGTAGACCGGAATGAACTTATTTCCATTATGAACTGCAATCGTGTGCCCAACAAAATCCGGTGAGATCGTTGAAGAGCGCGACCATGTCTTGATCACGGTCTTTTTGCCCGCATCATTCATAACCGACACCTTTTTTACCAGCTTGAAGCTGACAAACGGCTCTTTCTTCAGTGAACGTGGCATCTCTATCTACTCCGTTTTCCTTGGTTACGCGTTGCGCCTGCGAATGATCATGTCGTCCGAGGCATTCTTCTTCTTCCGTGTCTTCAGACCCTTCGATAGCTGACCCCATGGCGAGCGCATGTGCTTACGTCCACCGCCCGATTTGGAGCGACCTTCACCACCACCGTTCGGGTGATCGATCGGGTTCATCGCCATACCACGTGTTTGTGGGCGAACACCCAACCAACGCATGCGTCCGGCCTTGCCATAACTAATGTCTTTGTTCGATCCGTTGCTTACGACACCGATCGTGGCCATACATACCGCAGGCACCATGCGAATCTCACCCGAAGGGAGCTTGATTTGCGCCTTGCCGTTGTCAATACCAACAAACTGTGCCGACGTACCCGCAGAACGTACCATCTGTCCGCCCTTGCCTGGCTTCAATTCAATATTGTGCACCACGTATCCCATAGGGATCTTCGTGAATGGAAGTGCATTGCCGTCCTTTGGCAGTGCAGTCTCACCACTCATGAGCTTCTGACCTACTACAACTTTGTCCGGAGCAATGATGTACCGCTTCTCGCCATCGGCGTACTCAAGCAGTGCGATGCGACACGAACGGTTTGGATCGTACTCAATGGTCATGACCGTGGCTTCCACTCCAGGCTTGTTGCGCTTGAAGTCGATGATGCGGTACATCCGCTTGTGTCCACCACCGCGGTGACGAGATGTCACACGGCCAGTGTTGTTACGTCCACCCGACTTCTTGATCGGCTCGAGAAGACTCTTCTCAGGCTTTGAAGTCGTGATCTCCGAGAACGTACTGATACTGTAGTATCGCGTTCCAGGCGTGATCGGTTTGAGGTTTCTAATTGCCATGATTTTTTATTCTCCGCTTACTCTTCGTTGCCTTCGCCGGCAACGATGTCGATTGACTGACCTTCCTTGAGCGTCACGTAGGCCTTTTTCTTAAGATTGGTACGACCAACCTGGGCACCGCGGCGCGTCTGACGGGTCTTGACCTTACCCTTGACTCGAACTGTACGAACACTCAATGTCTCAACGTCAAACATCTCTTTGATCGCCTGACGGATCTGCAACTTGTTTGCATCTGGATCTACTTCGAAAACATATTGGCGCATGTGGCCAACCTTCGTTGCCTTCTCTGTGATGATCGGTCTGCGTAGGACTGTGATCATTATGCATCTCCTTCGTTAGCATCACCAAACGAGTTGGCAAGCGTTTCGATAGCACTCTTGAAGATCACGAGCTTACCGTGGCTGAGTACATCATATGCCGAGATTTTGTCAGCAGGGAATGTGGTAACGCCAGCGATATTACCCGCCGACTTTACAAACATCTCGTCCGCCTTCGGAAGAAGCACGAGTACCTTCTTGCCCTCAAGCTTAATGGCCTTTAACATCGATGCCACTTCGCGCGTCTTTGGTGCACTGATCGTGAAATCCTCTAGCACAATAAGATTGTTCTCGCGAGCACGAAGAGTAAGCGCCGACTTGCGCGCAAGACGCTTAACCTTCATTGGAAGATCGATACGATAGAAGTGCGGCACTGGTCCGTGAATTCTACCGCCACCTGGTGAAAGGGGCGAGCGGCTTGTACCGCGACGTGCGCCGCCAGTACCTTTTTGCTTGAACGGCTTCTTGCCGCCACCACGGACTTCGGCACGTGTCTTTGTCTTGGCATTACCTTGGCGACGGTGCGCTAGGTAGGCGCGCACTGCTAAATACATAGAGTGTTCGCTTGGTTCAATGCCAAAGACCGACGCCGGCAGCTCGATAGAGCCCGCTTTTGCACCGTCTTTGTTGAGTATATCCACAGTCATGGCGTTCTTCTTCTTAGAGCTTTACAATTTCAACTACTGAATTCATTGCGCCCGGAATGCTACCTTTCACGAGGAGAAGGTTTTGCTCGGGCATCACACGGAGAACCGTGAGATTGCGAATGGTAATACGCTTGCCACCCATTCTACCTGCCATGCGCATGCCTTTAAAAACACGCGATGGATAGGAAGACGAACCGATCGAACCTGGGGCGCGGGGACGGTCACTCTGACCGTGCGTTGCCATACCAACACCATGGAAGTGGTGACGGCGAACAACACCCTGAAAGCCCTTGCCCTTGCTGGTTGCCGATACTTTTACCTTGTCGCCCGTTGCAAAGATCTCCACCGTAACGATGTCGCCATTCTTTACCTTGGCAACAAGCTGACGGAACTCCCGCAGGTGGCGAGTCGGTGAGGCATCGTTCTTCGCGAAGTGTCCTGCCCGTGGGCGATTCACTTTGCGTTCAGCGATAGGCTCATAGCCGATCTGCACGGCATTGTAGCCGTCGTTGTCTAACGTTTTTATTTGGACCACTGGACATGGACCCGCTTCGATAACGGTGCAAGGCACGAATGCCCCGTCGTCCGTAAAGATGCTCGTCATTCCCAGCTTTCGCCCGAGGATTGCGCTCATTGTCCCATTGCTCCTAGACTTTCACTTCCACATCAACACCCGCCGGGAGCTCTAGGCGCATCAGCGCATCGATCGTCTTCTGCGTACTGCTGAAGATGTCGATCACACGCTTGTGCACACGAGCTTCAAATTGCTCACGCGACTTTTTGTCCACGTGAGGAGACCGCAGCACCGTATACACTGTGCGCTCAGTTGGTAGTGGGATAGGTCCCGATACTACAGCACCTGTTTGCTTCACCGTGCGAACGATGCGCTCTGCCGAACGATCAATAAGATTATGATCGTAAGAGCGAAGCTTTATGCGAATGCGTTGCGTTGCCACTCGTTTATTCCCCTGGTTGGAGTTTCTGCCGGAGACAAAACGAGGGGGAGATGCCCCCTCGTCCGTCTCAAAAAATCGTTTTGTTACTTATTCGATGATCGTCGCTACTACACCTGCACCCACCGTACGGCCACCTTCGCGGATGGCGAAGCGAAGGCCCTCTTCCATTGCGATCGGCGTGATGAGCACTACTTCGAGATTGTCAACATTGTCACCAGGCATGATCATCTCAACGCCTGCTGGCAAGTTGAGAACACCTGTTACGTCTGTTGTGCGGAAGTAGAATTGCGGGCGGTAGTTCGTGAAGAACGGCGTGTGACGGCCGCCTTCTTCTTTTGTAAGAACGTATGCTTGCGCCTTGAACTTGTGGTGAGGCGTGATAGATCCTGGCTTGGCAAGTACCATTCCGCGCTCGAGTTCTTCCTTGTCCACGCCACGAAGGAGAAGACCAACGTTGTCTCCAGCACGACCTTCATCAAGAAGCTTGCGGAACATTTCGATACCCGTTACGATGGTCTTCTTGTGGAGACCAAAACCAACGATCTCGACTTCTTCGTTGACCTTAACGATACCACGCTCAATACGACCTGTACCAACAGTTCCACGACCAGTGATCGAGAACACGTCTTCAACAGGCATGAGAAATGGCTTGTCTACATCACGAACCGGAGTTGGGATGTATTCGTCCACAGCTGCCATCAGTTCAAAGATGCAAGCCATGTCTGCATCGCTTCCACCTTCACCTGAAGATGCGTCTAGTGCCTTAAGTGCCGAACCCTTGATGATCGGAATGTCGTCGCCTGGATACTCGTACTTCGAAAGAAGTTCGCGGATTTCCATTTCAACGAGCTCAACGAGATCTGGATCAGCAATATCAACCTTGTTCATGAACACCACGATACGTGGCACACCAACTTGACGTGCTAGCAGAATGTGCTCGCGTGTCTGTGGCATCGGACCGTCAGTGGCAGCAACTACAAGAATTGCACCGTCCATCTGAGCAGCACCAGTGATCATGTTCTTGACGTAGTCAGCGTGACCCGGGCAATCAACGTGAGCATAGTGACGGTTCTCCGTCTCATACTCAACGTGTGCCGTAGCGATCGTTATACCACGCGCTTTTTCTTTTGGTTTGTTGTCGAACGAGTCGAACGAACGCTTAGCCGAAAGGCCCTTCGAAGCCAAACACATCGTGATGGCTGCTGTAAGTGTCGTCTTGCCGTGGTCAACGTGACCAATGGTTCCGACGTTTACGTGCGGCTTATTCCGCTCAAATTTTTCTTTTGCCATGTTGCCAACTCCTCAGGTTTCTTGAGCGAGGTTATCGATAATTTTTTCTTCAATTCACTGCCAGTGACGGCTTGTAAGACCGGAACGGGACAGAAAACAAAGCTACGAAAACTTTTTGAGACTTTGTGCGAAAAACGCAATAAAGCGCCATCCCGGCACCAAATAATTAAATTTGGCGGGTTGCGCTACGTTCGCTATAGCAGGCCGCGTTATCCGCGACGCTGAGCCTGTTCGTAACCATGAAAATGCATGGTATACGAAGCCCTGCCCTGCGTTAGCGATCGCAACTGTGTTACGTAGCCGAATAATTGAGACAGCGGCACCAAAGCCGTCACAACTTGTAGGATGTCGCGCTGGGAAATCCCTTGCACCATCCCACTACGCGAGCTAAGGTCAGCGATGACCTCTCCCACGTAATCCTCGGGCGTAACGACCTCTACCTGAAAGACAGGCTCCATAATGACGGGATTCGCCATTCTGCAAGCGTCCTTCGCTGCGATAGAGGAGGCGACGGCATAAGCCGTCTCCGTTGCGTCTTCTTCATTGTATGCCGCATCCACAAGGACGGCCATGATGTCAATCATGGGGTATCCCGAGATCGGTCCAACCTTGAGGGCTTCCAAAGCCCCCTGCTCTGCACTCTTTACGTACTTCTCGGGAAGTGCCCCTGGTACAAGCTCATTTCTGAACTCGAGGCCTTTTCCCGGGTCGTTCGGTCGTAATTCAATCGTCGTTTGTCCAAATTGATTTTTACCGGCATTGCTGCGAATGAACTTGCCTTCCGCCTGTGCATTGCTGGTAACTGTCTCCCGATACGCCACCTGGGGCTTTCCGACCTTAACGGGGACATTGAATTCACGCTTAAGCCGGTCAACAATGATCTCCAAATGGAGCTCACCAACACCGGAAATGATAACCTGTCCTGATCCTGCATCCGTATGGAATCGAAACGTCGGATCTTCTTCAGAGAGCCGATGTAAGGATTCCGTCAGTTTTTCCTGATCCGCCAGTGTCCGAGCCTCAACCGCCTGGTTGATGACTGGATCTGAGAAACGAATGTTTTCGAGAAGTAGGGGGCGCTTCTGGTCACACAATGTGTCGCCGGTACGCGTAAATCTCATTGATGGGATGGCCACAATATCGCCTGCATAGGCTGCCTCGAGCTCTTCCCGTTTGTTTGCGCTCATGCGCATGATCTTGCCTGCTCGCTCTTTTTTATCGTTCGTTACGTTGAAGAGCTGTTCTCCGGTTTTGATGTTCCCAGAGTAGATCCGAATGAAAGTTAACCTACCAACAAATGGATCTGTGATGATCTTAAATGCCAAGGCCGAAAATGCCTCGTCGTCTGTTGGCTTTCTCGTCTCTTCCTTATCATGATCCGCTACGTTATATCCATGGGTATGGCCAACGTCGGTTGGAGACGGAAGGTAGGCAACCACTCCATCGAGGAGCTGCTGCACGCCTTTGTTCTTGAAGGCACTCCCACAAAAGACCGGGGTCACCTTTGAACGCATGCTTGCTTTTCGAAGACCGAGACGAAGCTCATCTGCAGAGATCTCGTCGCCACTCAGATACCTCTCGAGAAGCTTGTCATCATACTCTGCTACTGTCTCCACAAGGATCTGACGGGCTTCTTCAACAGCCCCTTTCATATCCTCGGGAATCTCCTTGATCTCAAACTTTTCGCCCTGATCTCTATCAAAGACGATCGCGATCCGATCAATAAGATCTACAATTCCCTCAAAGGTGTCTTCTGCGCCAAGTGGAAGCTGGACAGCAACGGGATGAGCACCCAATCGTGTTCGCATCATGTCCAAGACACGTGGGAAATTCGCTCCCACTCTGTCCATTTTATTCACGAAGGCAATTCTCGGCACGTGATACTGATCAGCCTGATGCCATACGGTTTCTGACTGAGGCTCCACGCCTGCCACCGCGCAAAAAATCGCAACGGCCCCGTCTAATACACGCAATGAACGCTGCACCTCGGCAGTGAAGTCTACGTGGCCGGGTGTATCGATGATGTTGATCGTATGACTGTGCCACGTACACGTGACTGCAGCCGACGTGATCGTAATGCCACGTTCCTTTTCTTGCTCCATATAGTCGGTGAAAGCAGTGCCTTCATGCACTTCCCCCATCCGATGAAGCACTCCTGTGTAGTACAGGATGCGTTCCGTTGTCGTGGTCTTACCAGCATCGATATGCGCCATGATACCGATGTTGCGCACGTGTTCGATAGCGACGGAACGCGTCATGTCGTCAAATTCTCACGAGTTTCAATGTTTCAAGGAACGGTGCCCGTTCCTTACCAACGGAAGTGGGCGAATGCACGGTTGGCGTCTGCCATCCGGTGCATTTCATCGCGACGCTTGATAGCGCCACCTTCACCATTGGCAGCTGCCAACAGCTCACTTGCAAGCTTCGATGCCATCGAACGATCACGACGCTCAGAGGCGAATTTCTTCAGCCAACGAATGGCGAGAGCCGAACGACGCTCTTCGCGTACTTCCATCGGCACCTGATACGTAGCACCACCAACACGCCGAGGACGAACCTCAATTGCCGGCGAAGCATTTGTAATAGCCTTGCGGAAGACTTCGAGTGGGTCTTGTTCTGTCTTCTTTGCAACGATCTCCATCGCCTCATACACGATCTTCCGAGCAGTGTTCTTCTTGCCCTGGATCATGATGTTGTTGACGAACTTGG
>JAPLFN010000100.1:0-1126 GCA_026390655.1 Candidatus Kapaibacterium sp. | reverse complement strand
AGCGCCGGCCTTTGGCTTCTTAGCGCCATACTTCGAACGTGATTGCTTGCGATTGGCAACGCCCTGAGTGTCCGCCGAGCCGCGCACGATGTGATAACGTACACCCGGAAGATCCTTAACACGACCACCGCGGATAAGCACGATCGAGTGCTCCTGAAGGTTGTGGCCTTCACCCGGGATATAGGCCGTCACCTCAAGACCATTCGAAAGGCGCACACGGGCAACCTTGCGAAGAGCTGAGTTTGGCTTCTTTGGCGTTGTGGTATACACACGCGTGCATACTCCACGCTTCTGTGGGCATGACTGCAGAGCAGGGGATTTGCTCTTTACAGTTACTACTAGGCGTCCTTTGCGGACAAGCTGGCTGATCGTAGGCATGTGTTCTGCCGTTTTATGGGATTCGTGTCTAAGACAAATACGGGCGCATCGGGGGAACCCTTTGCGCCAGTAGAGCCTGCAAAAGTATGTGGTTGTCTGGTCAAAACCAAATAAGGGGCTTCAAAAGTCAGCCTTATTTGCCTTCGGCGCGCTTCTTCTGGTATTCCTTCACCATTTCCTCTTGAATCATACGAGGCACCGGCTGGTACTTCTTGAATTCCATGGAAAACTCGCCCTTGCCCTGGGTAACAGAGCGAAGATCTGTGGAATACCCGAACATCTCTGAGAGCGGTACTTCGGATTCTACGGTCACATAGCCCACGTCAGAGTCCGTGCCGAGGATAACACCACGGCGCTGGTTAATCTGACCGATCACTGTGCCCTGGAACTCTTCGGGAACCGATACTTCGAGCTTCATGATCGGCTCAAGGATCGTAGGCTTAGCATGCGAATATGCTTCGCGGAACGCCATGATGGAAGCTGTTTTGAAGGCCATTTCCGACGAGTCAACGGCGTGTGTTGCACCGTCGTTGATCGTTACTCGGACGCGGACTACGGGCTGACCAATGAGCGAGCCTTCAAGAACCGACTCCTTGAACCCCTTGTCGCACGCAGGAATGTATTCGCGAGGAATAACACCACCTACGATGTCATCGACGAATTCATAGTTCTCTACGGCATCCGCAGGAAGGGGCTCTATAAAGCCACCCACACGCGCGAACTGTCCCGAACCACCGGTCTGCTTCTT
>JAPLFN010000026.1 GCA_026390655.1 Candidatus Kapaibacterium sp. | reverse complement strand
GTTCTGCACGGCAAACTGAATATTGAGGAGGCCGATTACATGCAACTCTCTTGCCATCCGTTTGGCGTAATCGCGCATGGTGTCAACGATGCTGGTTGCAATATCATATGGTGGCAATACGCACGAAGAGTCACCTGAGTGGACCCCTGCTTCCTCTATATGCTGCATGATCCCACCGATGATCGCTACGTTACCATCGCTAACAGCGTCGACGTCAAATTCTAACGCGTTCTCTAAGAAGTGATCAATGAGGACCGGGCGGCTTGGATCTTGGGCAATAGCTGAGCGCATGTATTCGCGGAGGGTGTCTTCGCGGTAACAAATCTGCATCGCCCTGCCGCCAAGTACGTACGATGGCCGAACTAACACCGGATATCCCACACGATCGGCGATGACCACCGCATCGTCTTCCGTTACGCTGGTACCCCATGGAGGACACGGGATCTCAAGACGTGCCAGAAGATCACCAAAGCGTTGGCGGTCCTCAGCTAGATCAATTCCTTCTGGAGACGTTCCAATGAGGGGCACGCCAGCTTCATGTAATCGCTGTGCAAGTTTCAGTGGCGTTTGACCGCCAAAGGTGACGATCACACCATCTGGCTTCTCAAGCTCGATGACGTTCATAACGTCCTCGAAGGTCAAGGGTTCAAAGTACAGTCTGCTTGTTGTATCGTAATCGGTAGAAACGGTCTCTGGGTTACAGTTAACCATGATTGCTTCATAACCTAGTTTTCGGAGAGCGAAAACCCCCTGAACACAGCAATAGTCAAACTCGATGCCCTGCCCTATTCGATTAGGCCCACTTCCGAGTATGATGACCTTCTTTGCATTAGATGGTA
Source organism: Candidatus Kapaibacterium sp. (assembly GCA_026390655.1). Taxonomy (GTDB): domain Bacteria; phylum Bacteroidota; class Ignavibacteria; order Kapaibacteriales; family Kapaibacteriaceae; genus UBA10438. Next base: position 19,052 of record JAPLFN010000026.1, on the reverse strand, counting down.
TTGCTTCATTTTCAGTGTCGTAGCAGGAATAGTGGTAGGGCGTCTCAGACTCAAACTCCGCCGCACACGTGTCAACAGTTTTATACACAGGGAGTACACCCAGATGCTGACGTTGAATGCGAACTGCAGACTCACTCACTCCAAGAATCGTAGCTATCTGATAATCCGAAAAGCCATATCGCTTCAGTCTACGGATCTTCAAAGCTGAAATCGATGACAGGGTCAATCCATTTTGTGTCTCACTAATCAATGCGAGAGCTTCATCAACGATTTGCTTACACTGCGCGATGAACCAAGGATCGTAATTTGTAAGCACATGGATCTCTTCCGGGCTCATGCCTGCTCTCAACGCTCATGCCTGCTCTCAACGCATCACAGAGGTCAAATATCGAGGATGACGTTCGGCTACGAAGGCGTGATCGAAGTGGAACGAGCTCGGCCTCTGACAGTGGAGTCAGATCATTGTAGTATGGATGGTCAAATCCAAAACCAAATCGTTTTTGTTCAAGCGAACGTAAAGCTTTCTGTAGGCCTTCCTTGAAATTTCTGCCAAATGCCATCACCTCGCCTACGGATTTCATTTGAATTCCGAGCGAGTTATCTGACTCATGGAATTTCTCAAAATCCCATCGTGGAATCTTGACTACTACATAGTCAATTGAAGGCTCAAAACACGCGGGCGTTTTCTTCGTGATATCGTTGAGAATCTCGTCAAGAGTATAGCCAACCGCGAGTTTAGCGGCCATCTTCGCAATCGGAAAGCCGGTTGCCTTGGAGGCCAATGCGGAGCTTCTAGACACTCGCGGATTCATCTCGATCACAACCATTCGACCATTAGAGGGGTTCACAGCGAATTGAATGTTGGAGCCCCCTGTTTCGACGCCTATCTCACGAATGATTTTGAGGGACGCATCGCGCATCCGTTGGTACTCTCGGTCGGTAAGTGTCTGAGCTGGTGCAACGGTGATCGAATCACCCGTATGCACGCCCATTGGATCGACGTTCTCTATCGAGCAGACGATGACGACATTGTCCTTTGTATCACGCATTACTTCAAGCTCGTATTCCTTCCAACCAATTATACTTTCCTCTACCAATACGCGTTGAACCGGGCTGGCCACTAATCCATTGCGAAGCATTTCGCGGTACTCTTCGAGATTATAGGCGATCCCGCCTCCCGTTCCACCAAGCGTAAAGGAGAGTCGTATGATGGCAGGGAAACCGATCTCTTCGATCATTTTCATGCCTTCATCGAACTCCTGAACGAAGCAGCCTTTAGGCATTTCCATCCCGATCCGGAGCATGCACTCAAGAAATATCTCGCGATCCTCAGCCTTATGGATCGACTCGATCTTTGAGCCGATCAGTTCAACAGAATACTTCGAAAGAATTCCAGCATCATGAAGTGCAACGGCGGCGTTCAAAGCTACTTGTCCACCCATCGTTGGTAGGATCGCGTCTGGTCTTTCCTTCTTAATGACCTCCTCTATAAACTGCGACGTAATGGGTTCGATGTACGTGGCGTCAGCCACGTTTGGATCTGTCATGATCGTTGCGGGGTTCGAGTTGATGAGTACAACGCGATAACCCTCATCCCTCAAAACCTTACACGCCTGGGTGCCAGAATAGTCAAACTCACACGCTTGACCGATCACTATTGGTCCTGAGCCGATGACAAGAATGGTATGGAGATCAGTACGTTTAGGCATTAAGCAATCACTCTTTCACAGCAGATCAATGGTTGAGAAGTTTTCGTAAGACGGCCATGCGCATGGCAACTCCGTGAGTTACCTGTCGATGAATGAGACACTGGTTTAGATCAAGAACGGCCTCATCGATTTCCACGCCCACACCCACGGGTCCGGGATGCATGATGACGACATTTGGATTCGAGTTCGCGTGTTCAATTGTGAAAGCATACTTCCTGCGATAATCAAGTGGATCGATGATTGAATCATCACTTATACGCTCCCGCTGTATACGCAGCAGATACACAACGTCTGCCCACGGAAGAACTTCGTCGAGAGACGGGAATCGCGTCATCAATGAAAACTGATGGTCTTGTGGTGCAAGTGCATCAGGTGCACAGAACGCTACTTCTGCGCCTAATCGTAAAAGTACATCAGCGGTCGATCGAGCTACTCGTGAGTGACGTAGGTCGCCAACAATAGCCACTCGTTTACCCTCGATTGAGCCGAATCTCTCACGAAGTGCCGATGCATCTAGCAGAGCCTGCGTTGGATGCTGGGCCGAACCCTCGCCGGCGTTAATGACGGACATCTTAGAGTACGAAGCGATCTCTGCATGAATTCCATTGGTTGCGTGCCTGAGTATTATGGCATCGAACCCCATGGCTTGGATCGTCATGATCGTCTCACGCATCGTCTCGCCTTTTTCGACGCTACTTCCGCTAGTCTGAAAGAAGATGGATGAGGCACCGAGACGATCCGCTGCTGTCTCAAAAGAAAGGCGCGTTCGCGTGGAGGGTTCAAAAAAAGCAAGCACGAGACGCTTGCCTCCTAGCTCGAGGGAACGTTTCGCTCGCAGCCCATCGGATGTTACGAACGAGGCTGCATCGTCAAGAAGAACAATGATGTCTTCGACGGAAAGATCGTTGGTCGACAAAAGATGTGGTACCGTCATCGGCTACAAAAATGCGCAAAAAAAAGCCCGCCAAATTGGCGGGCCCAGAAACTGTTGAACAGTTACTTCTTCTTTTTTGCTGCTGCCTTCTTTGGAGCTGCCTTTTTAGGAGCTGCCTTCTTTGCGCCACCGACTTTTTTCTCACCGTTAACGACGGCCTTGAGATCGGCACCGGCAGAGAACTTCGCTACTTTACGGGCTGAGATCTTGAGAGCAGCACCAGTAAATGGGTTACGGCCTGTACGTGCGGCACGCTTGCCAACACTGAACGAACCGAAACCGATGAGAGAAACGCCGCCGCCCTTACTGAGCTCTGTCTTGATCGCGTTGATCGTTGCGTTCAGAGCACCGTCAGACTGCGTCTTGCTGAGGCCAGTACCGTTGGCAATGGCTTCGATCAGTTCTGCTTTGTTCATCAGAACCTCCCCACATAGTTGTAAAAAACAAATTGCGTTACGAAGGTAACAGCTATCCATAGGGGTTTTCAAGTACGACTTATCCACAACGACCTATTCCATAGGGGTTTCAGCTCTGCAACTGCCAGCAAAACCCCTTTTTATAGGCCCTACAGACCTACCAATGAAGGAGATATCGCGGGTCAACGATTCCAATTGCCATGAGTGCAGTCGCAAGGAGTTGCACACTGATTCCCGCTAGAACGCCTGCCAGTAAGTCGTCTCCAAGAACCGCCCACGATTCAGTGCGTCTGTCTATTGCGCTAATAGGCCATGGTTTCATGACGTCAAAGAGTCGAAACAGAAAAAGGGAACAAGCCCACATCGCCCAACCCATTGAGGCCGCAGGAAAAATAAACGTAACAGACATCCCTAGTGCTTCATCAATGACAACTACACTCGGGTCGTGTCCCCATTTGCCTTGGATTTTTGGTATTGCCCACAAACCGGCTAGGGCAAACACAATTGACGCCGTTGCGTATGCAAAATGGGTCGTCTCAACTGTCATGCTTACAAAAAGAGCAGGGAGAGCAACGATAATGCTACACCACGACCCCGGCATAATCGGGAGGAGACCAATGCCCCCCACCGTAGCCACATAATCAGCAACTCCGGATAGCTTCGGTCTTGGGATTGTATTAGCTGCCACGACGAAAGAGATGACGGTTAGAAGAAACGTACATGATACCTGTATAGATAGTCAAAAGAGTGATTGAAAGAATAGCGAAGAAGGTGACGCCAGAATAAAGCGTTATTGATGCCTGTACACTCGCATTAGAGCCATCAAATGCTTTGGCTATCCAGTACAGAACTAGCGCATATACAATGAATGTCATTTGCAGAAAGGTCTTCACCTTTGCAGAGAAAGAGGTGATCATATACGTACCACTGTCGTCAGCGATGCTTCTCATCGCCGTTGTAAGAAAATCACGTAGTACAATAATGATAACCATCCACAGTGGCATGATATGAAGGAGAAACAAGGCAACGAATGCTGAAATGGTCAGCACTTTGTCTGCAAGTGGATCCAGGAACATTCCGTGTTCCGTTACTTCCCCGTACCTCCTGGCAAGGAATCCGTCCAACCAGTCTGTACCCGCGCCGATGGCAAATAAAATGAGAGCAATAGTTATGGCGCTCACAGATTGCGAGAGAATGCACACAAGAAACACCGGGGCAATAAAGAGCCGCGAAAGTGTCACGATGTTTGCAAGCGTAAACTTCATCACCTAGCTGCCTCGTTAGCCACCCCTACGATAGAACAAAATGAGTCTGCGTTGAGCGACGCGCCGCCAACAAGAGCGCCGTCTATGTCTGGGCACGAAAAGAGTAAGGATGCATTCTCATCTGTCACACTACCGCCGTAGAGGATAGAAACATCTTGAGCACCAAAGATGTGAAGCTCGCTACGGATGAATGCATGAGCGTCCTGCGCCTGTAATGGCGTGGCCGCACGTCCCGTACCGATAGCCCAAACTGGCTCATAGGCTATAACACTTGCTTTAACAACGTCTTCCCCTGCAGAAGCCGTTATCAAACGAATCTGCGTCCCTATCACATCCGTTGTGATATCGTCTTCACGTTCATCGAGTGTTTCGCCTACACAGATGATCGGCGTTAGCCCACATTCATGGGCGCGTGCCGCCTTGCGGCCAATGATTTCGTTGCTTTCCAACTGGTAGCGTCGGCGTTCAGAGTGACCCACAATCACATATCCCAAGCCCATTCCTGCCAGCACAACCGGACTAACTTCGCCAGTATATGCCCCCTTCTCCTCATGGTGACAGTTTTGTGCACCGATTGAAACACTTGTCCCTCCGGCTGCAATCAATGCGTTGGCAAGAGATAGATATGGAGGGCACACCACCACTCTAACTAATGAAGGGGCTAGTTGCACGCTCGCAGAAGAAACGATCTTCTTAACCAGTTCCGTGGCATCCTCTGGATTCGTGTTCATCTTCCAGTTACCGGCAATGACTTTTGTTCTCATGGGCGATGTACTCCTCGGACCTGAAATATGCGGTAGGCTGTTAAGTACTGATCCGACTCGAATCCAATCCCTTCAATCGTTTCCGTGGGACTTACGATCCGAACATATGCATCTGATCTAATCTTTTGAGTTGAATTAACCCATATAAGTCTCTTAGTTGTCAACGTAGTAGCGCTTGAATCAGAGTGGACCCGAACATTTCCGATCGCTGTCATATCACGAGTTCGATCATCTACTAGCGCAGAATCAGATGTCAACCGTGCAGCCGGTCCTATGCCAGTGCGTGAAAGAAAGTCAACTGACACGCCGTTACTCAACGTCGTCTGCTGTCGGTCTTCGTATAGTCTGGCTTCCCCTGCTGTTAATATCGCTTTTGTGTAGGACGAGTCTGTAAAAAGAACTTCTATGTTGTAGGATAGGTGGGCCGGAGCCTCAAGGAATGGGTCGTCCTTTACACGCGTTGAAGCCGTTCGATCTGAACAGCCAAAAGCTGCAAGCACCAGACAGACGAGCAGTGGTTGGAGGATCCTCATCCGTGCCAATGGTCAAGAACCATTGAAAGGAAGTCCCGAACGTCCAAGAGTGGAAGCTGGGTGGCTGCATCACTCATAGCACTTGATGGGTCTGGGTGAGTTTCAAAAAACAGGCCCTGAATGCCAACAGCGGCTGCAGCACGAGCTAGCGCTGGTATGAACTCTCGCTTTCCCCCTGACTGAGCGCCGATGGAAGGTTGCTGAACGCTATGCGTTACATCAAAAATCACGGGAAAGCCCGACTGACGCATAGTGACAAGGGATCGAAAGTCAACCACAAGGTCATGATAACCGAATGTGGTACCACGCTCAGTAAGCCAGACGTTTCGGTTACCCACGCTTACAACCTTTTGCGCAGCCTTGGCCATATCGTCCGGGGCCATAAACTGCCCCTTTTTAATGTTTACCGTTCTGTTTGTTCTACCGGCAGCCTCGAGCAGAGAGGTTTGACGACTCAAGAATGCCGGAATTTGTAGGATGTCTGCAAACCCGGCAGCCATAGAAACTTCTGATTCGGAATGAACATCCGTAAGTACGGGCACACCAATTGCTGTTCCAGCCTCTCGTAAGTATGTCAAGGCATCCTCGTCACCGATTCCCTGAAAAGAGCCGGCACTCGTGCGGTTCGCCTTTCGATAGGAACCTTTTAGGACCAAGTCTACAGGAAGATCGCGACAAACTTCGGCTAGGTGATCTGCCACCTTCATCACCAAGTCGCGTGATTCTACCAGGCAGGGGCCTGCAATGATGATCGGTCTAGACGTGAGGTTCTGCATGGGGTCGAAATTATCTATTAAATTGGGTTGAGCAGCAAAGAGACAATGGCACTACGTCCTGACAATATTCCCCTGCGTCGACCTAGAACTGCTGACGCGGGTCAGCCAATGGTCGACGAACCATCTCGTCCTCAACAACGATCGTTGTTGGACGAGCACAACCGTCTGCGCCGGTTTAAGATAGTTGCTATTTTGTTAGGATTACTGTCCGTTTTGATGCTGATCGCATTGGTATCCTATACCCAACGCGATGAGGCGAACGCGCAGTTGACGATTCGTGACCTCATCGGTGTGATAAGGGGTGATGATGCGCTACGTGTTCGGTTTGACACCACATATAATTGGTTAGGCCTTCTCGGGGCTGTGATTGCCCATTGGATGTACACCTCAACCGTGGGTATCTGGTCTATCTCATTCCCGATACTGCTCCTGTTCTGGTCTTACGATCTCTTCCGTTTTCAACGCATTACTCCGCTGCTCACTCGAAGATCAATTACAACGATAAGTCTCGTTGTTGCTATCGCTGCATTCCTCGGTACCTTGCAAACAGTCGAACTGACGTCCTGGCTTCCACGTGAGGCCTGTGGTGCGATCGGTCAGTTCTTTGCAGGTGTAACCACCCAATTCATTGGTAGAATTGGAAGCGCAATCGTCTGGTTCGCAGCTCTTAGCTCTATCACCATTTTTGGCTTTGAACTTGATCTTTCAGCTATTGGGTTGAAAACGAAGGGGCTACTTCATGCCATCTCGTGGAAATCTTCGTGGATCGGGTCACGACGCAAGAACAATGATGCGGTCGATGAAAATGATCACGATCTCGAAGATGACGAACTCGTCGACGATCATGAAGAAGATGCCGTGTCTGCACCATCTCAAAGGGGTATGTTTGGCAGTCGTATCCAGCGTCCTGTATTGGACTTGGGTGATGTCGACGACGAACCTGCAACGCTCATTGCTCGACCACGCTCCGACGCGTCTCGACCTCAATCAACCATTCCCAACGAGGGGAAGCAGCTATCCAGTTCTGTAAAAATCTTGCGGCCATTACCGTCGGAATCTCTAAAAAAGGATGGATCGGATCGGTCGGCGACGAAGGAAGATGGAGAAGAGCAACCTCCAAGCGTTGATTTAACCGATCTTCAAAAGAGACTGCAAGAGTTGCATCCAAAGAAGGACATCAGCTTAGTTGATTCACCCGGTTATGAAGAATCAGAGGAGGAGGACGAGGCATCAAAGACGTATTTGTCTACTCCTTCAACTCCAATAGTCACTCGCCCCTTAACTGTTACGGTTCAGGATACTCTCTTTCCGATCGAACCGGAAATGCAGCTATCGAACACAACACTTTATGATGAGGAAATCGTTTATAAGCCTCCAACTGCAGGGCTCCTTGTTGACGTTAAGGATGAGGCTGCTGTAGATGACAAGGAGCTGGAGGCAAATGCACGGACTCTACAAGAGAAGCTCGAAACATTCCGTGTGCGCATCGAGAACCTCACGGTAACACCTGGACCTGTCGTAACTCAGTACGAATTCGTGCCTGCATCGGGAATCAAGGTCTCACAAATTGAAGCTCTTGCTGACGATATTGCCCTAGCGCTTAAGGCACAGGGAGTTCGGATCATTGCGCCGATTCCCGGTCGTGGAACCGTTGGAATAGAGATCCCGAATCAGCATCCCTCTATCGTTCGTTTTAGCTCTATCATTAAGAGTCCGAAGTACCACAATCCCGACATCAAACTGCCGCTGGCGATGGGCAAGACTGTTATCGGCGAGGTGTTCTGCGCAGACCTTACGAAGATGCCTCACCTTCTTATCGCCGGTGCAACAGGAAAAGGAAAATCCGTAGGAATCAACACCATCATTGCGTCTCTCATTTATCGGATGCACCCTCGCGACCTGAAGTTCGTGATCATCGATCCAAAACGTGTCGAGATGAACCTCTACGCGGCCTTACGAAATCACTTCCTAGCTATCTCGCCAGACTTCGACGAATCGATTGTTACGTCTCCTCAAAATGCGGTAACCGTGCTCAAAGCCCTTGTTGAGGAAATGCAGCAGCGTTTTAGTATTCTGGCAGCCGCCGGTCAACGAAATATTAGCGATTACAACCAAAAGGTTAGAGACGGCAAGATCAAGGATAAGGGAGGGATCAAGCATCGTCCTATGCCCTTCATCGTCGTTATCATCGATGAGTTAGCAGACCTAATGATGACTGCTTCTAAGGAAGTTGAAGAACCAATTTGTCGCCTTGCGCAACTTGCCAGAGCAATCGGTATTCATTGCATCGTAGCAACGCAACGTCCGAGTGTTGACGTCGTGACGGGGCTCATTAAGGCAAACTTCCCCGCTCGCATAGCATATCAATGTTCATCACGTATCGATTCGAGAACGATCTTGGATGGAACAGGTGCCGAACATCTTATCGGCAACGGTGACATGCTCTTTGCGCCAGGGAATACGCCAATCCCTATTCGGATGCAGAATGCGTTTATATCTACAGAAGAAGTTGAAGCACTCTGTGAGTGGATCGGTGGACAAAGCGGGTATTCCACACCGTATATGCTGCCCTCTGTCAATAAGAAGTCGGGGACGTACGGAGGTGGAACCGGAGATCAAGACGCTCTGTTTGAAGATGCAGCTCGGATATTCATTCAGTTGCAGCAGGCAAGTACATCCACGCTTCAACGACGGCTTAAAGTAGGATACGCTCGTGCAGCCAGAATCGTCGACGAACTAGAAATGGCCGGTATCGTAGGCCCTCCTGATGGATCAAGAGGCAGACCCGTACTTCTCCAAAGTGAGTCTGAGCTCGAAGCCTATCTTTAATGTGGGAAAACTGTCTGTGATGTTCCAGGAACTGACCTCAGAGAACGACTGTTTGCGTCGTATCTTTATCGGTTTGTTTCATTGCAACACGCTACATGAACCCGGTTTCACCACCATCGGAAATTGACACAGAGCATACCACGATTCGCGTGCTAGGCGCTCGAGAACACAATCTCAAGAACATTGACATTGTTATCCCTCGCGATCAGCTTACCGTGATCACTGGTCTAAGTGGTTCCGGAAAGTCATCACTTGCATTTGACACGGTCTACGCTGAGGGTCAGTTGAGTGTATGTCCTCTTACGCAAGACAGTTTCTTGGGGTGATGAAAAAGCCGGATGTTGACTTCATTGAGGGGCTGTCCCCCGCCATCTCTATCGAGCAAAAGAGCATCGGAATCAGCCCTCGATCAACGGTTGGCACGGTGACAGAGATCTACGACTATTTGCGCCTTCTCTACGCGAAGGTTGGGACGCAGTTCTGTGTCAATTGCGACATTCCGGTACGCCAACAAACGATAGAGCAGATCGTAGAGACGCTTTTGGCACTACCGATTGGTACGCGCATACAAATACTAAGCCCGGTTATCAAGGGGCGAAAGGGACACTATCGCGAGTTGTTCGATCAATTCCGACGTCAAGGATTCACACGGGTGAGGATCGATGGTGAGCTGAAGGAAATCACCGAGGGGATGCAACTTGCCCGATATAAGGTTCACACGATTGAACTAGTCATTGATCGCTTGCCAGTAGAACAAGAGAACCCACGGCGTCTCATGGAGAGTGTGGAGACCGCATTGAACCTAGGGGAAGGTGGACTAACGATCCTCTCAGAGACGGAACCCGAAGTTTGGCAAGAGAGGTTCTTCAGCACACTCTACGCCTGCCCACAATGTGGGCTTTCCTATGAGACACCGGCGCCTAATATGTTTTCATTCAATTCCCCATTTGGAGCCTGTAGTTCATGCCAAGGCTTGGGGAAGGTGATGGATTTTGACCCTAGTCTCGTCATTCCAGAGCGCACATTGTCAATCATCAATGGTGGCATAGCACCATTAGGAAAGAAACGTGAAACCTGGCTGTGGAAGCAGGTTATCTCATGGTGCGATCACAATTCGATTTCACTAACGGTGCCAGTCGCGGAACTTACCGACAAACAGTTGGACAGCGTACTCTATGGAGCGGCAGGGAGTTCTATCGACGTCTCATACAGTGGCACTACGGTAAAACACTCCTACATCGGTGTTCTCCCATCACTTCGACATCAGCACGAGCAAACGAGCACGGCCACGGTGCGCAGATCGATTGAGAAGTTTTTTGCTACTATACCTTGCAGGGACTGTGGCGGAGCTAGGCTTAAGCCAGCTCATCTCCATGTTCGCATAGCCAACAGCAACATCTACAGCGTAACACAGCTTGACGTTCTGTCAGCGCATGCGTGGTTCAGTGCATTGAATTCACAGCTTACAGATCGTCAGTCGGTGATAGCAACGCTCATCCTAAAAGAGATTATCAGTCGACTCGGATTCCTCAATGAAGTCGGTCTCTCGTATCTCACACTAGATCGAAATGCAAGGTCGCTATCTGGCGGGGAATCTCAGCGGATACGGCTTGCGTCGCAGATTGGCTCTCAACTTGTTGGTGTTACGTACGTGTTGGACGAGCCAAGTATCGGCCTTCATCAACACGACAACCAGAAACTCATTCGGTCACTTAAGGCACTTCGAGATCTGGGCAATACAGTTCTCGTTGTTGAGCATGATCGAGAAATGATAGAAGAAGCAGATCACGTTATTGATATCGGTCCGGGGGCTGGTGTTCATGGTGGTGAAATTATCGCGGAGTTTAAAGTCGATGGAGCTGCTCGTGGCAATTCGACCTTAGCAGGTTACAAGGAGTTTGATCACTCTCTTACACTTCAATACCTCACGGGTGCGCGTCACATGGATCAACGAGAGCACCGTCGTGAAGGCAATGGGAAAGTGATTCGCTTGCATGGTGCCCGAGGTCACAACCTGCATAATGTCACGTTAGAATTGCCCCTTGGCACCTTCACATGCATCACTGGGATGAGTGGGTCTGGTAAAAGCACTCTTATCAATGACACGCTCTACCCTATTCTGTCGAAGCATTTTTTTCACGCAGAGTCTGTTCCCCTTCCGTACGATAAGATCGAGGGCATTGAATACATCGATAAAGTGATTGAAATTGATCAGACGCCGATTGGAAGGACCCCCCGGTCAAACCCAGCCACGTATACCGGTCTCTTCACCCAGATTCGTGACTTTTATACCATGCTTCCCGAGGCAAAGATCCGCGGCTACCTCGCTGGCAGATTCAGCTTTAATGTTGCTAGTGGACGGTGTGAAGAGTGTGAGGGTGTTGGCATTCGGAAGATCGAGATGAGCTTTCTTCCCGACGTTTACGTTCCATGTGACACGTGTGGTGGAAAAAGATACAATGCCGAGACGCTAACGGTTCGGTACAAGGGAAAGTCGATTGCGGATGTGCTGGACATGACAGTGGAAGAGGCACTCGATTTATTCACAGATATTCCTCGGATTAAAACAAAGCTGGCAACACTCATGGATGTTGGGCTCACGTACATTAAGCTCGGGCAACAAGCTCCTACGTTGTCAGGGGGCGAGGCGCAACGCGTGAAACTTGCCACGGAGCTGTCAAAAACTAGCACTGGCAAGACGCTATATCTGCTCGATGAGCCAACAACCGGACTTCACTTTGACGATACTCGCGTGTTGCTTCGCTTGTTGGATAAACTCGTAGCCAAAGGCAACACTGTGATCGTGATAGAACACAATCTCGACGTGATCACGTTTGCGGATCACATAGTAGATTTAGGTCCGGGCGGAGGAAGAGAAGGTGGGTTCATCGTTGGTGTAGGTACGCCTGAGATTGTCGCAGAGAACCCCAGAAGTATTACCGGGCAATACATACGTTCAGAACTCCATGCAAATGCTATAGGTCGCAATGTCTAAACACCATGATTTCTGGCGGTCACTACGTGCAATGATCATAAAGGAAAAGCGCGATGTAGCCATAGTCACGATCTACTCCATCGTCTCTAGTGTCCTTGGATTGGTTGTCCCACTGAGTTCGCAAGCTATTGTAAATGCAGTTGCGCTCGGGGTCTTCAGTCAGCAGCTTGTTGTATTGTGCGTTCTTGTGGCGCTGTCTATGATCGCATTAGCAGTCATCTCGGTATTTGAGCGATATGTTGTCGACATGATTCAGCGACGACTTTTCGTCGAGACGGTGTTTGATATTGTCTCCAAACTTCCACGTTTCACACAAGGCGCATTGCGTAAGACGTACGGTCCAGAACTCGTAAATCGTTTTTTTGACGTGGTCACCGTTCAGAAGTCATTCGGGAAATTTCTTCTCGAAGGGATCAACGCAATCCTTGTCCTTCTCACAGGATTGATCGTTCTTGGATTCTATCATCCGTTCTTCCTGCTCTACGACGTAGCATTCATGTTGTTTATCCCCATACTTGTGTTTGTTCTTGGCAGAGGAGCCATTTCTACTGCAATCAAAGCGTCGAAACAGAAGTATTTTACGGCGTCACTTCTCGAGGACGTGGCGCGCAATCAGCTTGCAATCAAGTTGACCGGAACGCATAGATACGGCCTAGAGCGCATGAACAGTGTTACAACAGACTACGTTCACGCTCGCCATAAGCACTATGTGATCTTGGCACGACAGATCTTCGGCTCTTATCTCTTTAAAGGACTTGCCACAGTTGGAATCCTTGCCTTAGGTGGCATTCTTGTGATTGAACAAGCCATTTCGCTTGGCCAGCTCGTTGCCGCGGAGATCATCATCATTCTGATCCTCGGAGCGATGGAAAAACTGATCTCACAGTTTGATTTATATTACGATCTTATCGCCGCGCTAGACAAGCTCGCTGAAATCGTGGATCAGCCTGAAGAAGAATCTGGGAGTATTGTTGTTCCCCATCGTGCTAGCGGCGGGACCATTGATATTCGAAATGTTCACTTTGCGTACGATGACAACATCGTCCTTAAAGGCGTGAACCTGTCAGTTTCGTCCGGCCAGAAAGTAAGTCTCGTTGGTGCGAGTGGAATGGGTAAAACAACGCTAGCACAGTTGCTGCTTGGACTCGACTCACCAACAAAGGGTTCATTAGAGGTCAATGGGGTTGACACAAGAGTTGCGGATCTCCGATCGCTTCGTTCCCGCGTCGGTTATGTTTTTCCGGATAACCAGATCATACCTGGAACTGTGCTAGACAACATCACCCTCGGACGAAGTATCCCATTGGAGGATCTGAACTGGGCGATACACATGTCGCATCTCGATGTCTTGATCCGTGATATGTCAGCCGGGCTCAACACCATGGTGTACACCACGGGAGAGAACCTCTCTTTTGGCATGAGACGTCGCATCTTATTCGCAAGAATGATCGTAGACAAGCCTGAAATTCTCATTATTGATGAAGCCTTTGAGGGGATAGAGGATAGTGCAAAATTGAAGATTCTCGATGGGCTCATGTCGTGGCCGAACTGGACGATCGTGAACATATCGCACGATCCGGAGTTAGTTCGAAGAACGTCGCACGTTTATGTGCTCGATGATGGTATTGTGGTCGAGTCAGGAAGACCACTTGATCTCCATGCAAGGGGTGGAGTCTTTACTTCTCTCTTCCCTGACTCCGAGTATTTTGCTCACCGTGACCAAGGGGGAATGAATGGTTAACGATGAGAATCACAACCAAAGCGTTTTTAAACTAATTGACACGCACAGATTACACAGACCGCTGGTTGTTGTGATCGTCGTTCTTATCCTATCAACAGCAGCATTCCTCGCCTTCGTTCCATGGCAACAAACCGTTGTCGGTTCGGGTATTGTAACCTCTTTTGCGCCTGAGGCGCGTCCACAAACAGTAGAGAGCCGCATAAACGGGAACATTGTTCGGTGGTATGTACGTGAGGGAGCCTATGTGAACAAGGGAGATACTCTTGCGATTCTCGCCGACAACAACGTGAACTTCTTGGATACGAATCTCCTACATCGGCTTCAAGTGTTACGAGATCGAACATTTGATGCTCAGGAGAAAGGGATCTCCGTAGCAATACAGCGCAGGAAGCAAGCGGAGCAGAGATTTAACGCAGCGCTGGCTAGGCTCGAAAATGTCATCGTTGAGATCACTACCGCTCGTGTACGCTATCAACGAGCAGAAACGCTTTTCAAGCAAGACTTGATCTCCCGTGTAGAGTTGGAGACCGCACAACTCAATCTTCAAAAGGCGTCAGCGGACTCCGCAAGTTCTGTGGCTGCAATGAATGCATCGCAACAGGATATCAATGCTTTTGTGTCGGAAGAAGAGCGAGTTATTAACCAGGCCTTCGTGTCAATGCAAGAGGTTGATGTCCGTCTCGGCAACGCTCAAGGGAGAGTTGGTGCCGGCGTCATACTGTCCCCGGTATCCGGAACGGTTGTTCGCATTGCTAAGGCTGGGGCTGGCCAGTCCGTTAAAGAGGGTGAAGAACTTGCACTCGTGGTTCCAAAGACGACTGACCAAGCTGTTGAGATCTACCTTAAGAGCATGGATGCTGCTCTGATACAACCGGGGCGCTACGTCTCCTTACAATTCAGCGGCTTCCCAGCGTTTCAATTCAGTGGGTGGCGGAATATCAATGTTGGAATATTTCACGGCCGCGTGAAAGTGATAGACGCTGTCGACGATGGTACAGGACGGTTTCGTGTATTGATTGTACCAACGGAAGACCAAGGATATATGACATGGCCCGATGCTCGCTACCTTCGCCAAGGCACTGATGTTTCAGGATGGGTTCTTCTCGACGAAGTGCCTCTTGGATACGAACTCTGGAGACAGATGATGGGCTTCCCTCCTCAGTTTCCTGTTGAGGGCGGGATTGAAAAGAAGGCAAAGAAGGACAAGAAGGACTTGAAGGACAAAATGAAATGAGGATGAACGTAACATCTCTGTTCATTTTCATGCTCGCGTGCCGAGTTTTCAGTCAAACAACAATACCGTTGCACGACTACTTGCGACAAGTTGAGCTCAATCATCCCGCGCTTCGCTCTGCAGACTTTGAACCTGAACTAGCAGAGGCCGATGTGCGGTCTGCGTTGGGAAGATTTGATCCTGTACTGAACCTGTCGTATGAGTACAAAGACAAGGATGGAAAAGACAAGCTCAACCTCTTCGATGGTTCGTTAGAACTGCCCCTTGACATGCTTTTTGGTCCAAAGGTGAAGGCAACCTATAGCCGTGGACTCGGAATCAGTGTTAATCCTCAGTCCTCAACAAGCACTCCCGGAGAGGGAGCTATCGGCGTCTCACTTCCTCTTTTTCAAGGGATCTTCACCGATTCCAGGCGAAATCAATTGCGCAAGGCCATGCTAAGACCTGATCTCGCACAAGCCCAGTATCGAATAGAGCGAAATAGTGTCCTACGAGCTGCTGGTATGCGTTATTGGGATTGGAGTGAGGCCTTGGCTTCTGTTGACGTTGCAGACTCTCTACTTGCCCTCGCTAGGCTTCGATTGGACTTTATAAGCAGACGTGCACGTGCCGGTGAGAGCGCCATCATAGACAGTGTGGAGATCGCACAAGAGTTTCAGAGACGCCAGGGTGAACGATTTCGCGCTCTTCGAATCGCGGAACAGCTGGCCGTGGATGTTGCGGTGTTCCTATGGACTGGTGATGGATCGCCGCAACAAAACATAGCCTCGAAGCCAAATGGACTGACCCCTATCGCAGACACAAGTGTTCTTTCCATCGATGCCGCCAACCAAGCACGACTGCTTAGGCCGGAACTGAGACGAGCAGAAGTGTTTCAGCAGACGTCGAGGATGGACTCGGCTCTGACTCAGGAGTTTTTGCGACCAATGGTAGAGTTTGAGGCGTCCTTAGTAGCATACGATGTGAGTGCACTCAGTAACACTGACTACAAACTTGGACTTAAGGTATCTCAGCCCTTGCTCTTTCGTCAGGCCTCAGCACAGTCGCAGTCCGCGGAGATTACTGTCCAGAGAGCCGATCTATCCCGTTCCATTGTAGAGCGGATGGTTGATGCAGACGCCATTAGCGCTGTGATCGGCCTAGACAGATCAAGAGAGCGCCTCCAGGTTGCAACTGAAGAGGTTCGGTTGGCACGGATAATGGTGGATGCAGAAAAGCGAAAGTTTGAGGCTGGGGCATCTACCCTCATACTCATGAACCTCCGCGAACGATTCCTTGCTGAAGCACTCCTCCGCCTGGTATCTGCGCAGGCGGATTGGGCCCGTGCACGTTTAACATTACGATGGGCTACAGGAACGATCTGATTCCCGTATCTTTGCTGTTCTATTCAGATAAACAATTGAGAGATTCATGAATATTCTCGTCTGCATCAGTCAGGTGCCGGACACTACCGCACGTATTGCCGTGGGTACAGATGGACAGAGCATCAACCCAGCCGGGGTGAAGTTTATTCTTAATCCGTATGACGAGTTTGCCATCGAAGAAGGACTCCGTCTGCGCGAGAAGAACGGCGGAACTGTTACCACAGTAACTGTGGGACCCGACACCGCAAAAGAAGTTCTACGTACTGCGCTTGCAATGGGATCCGACACTGCCGTTCTCGTCAAAGACGATGTACGGAATGACTCATTTAGCGTAGCGCTTTCGATTGCAGATCTTGCAAAAGAGTCGACCCCAGACGTGATCATTTTTGGTCGGCAATCGATTGATTATGATTCATTCGCTCTCCCACCGATGGTTGCTGAGATTCTTGGCTGGCCCAGTGTTTCTATGGTATCGTCTTTGACAATAAGTGGCACCGACGTGACCGCGGAGCGTGATATTGAGGGTGGAAAGGAAAATGTTCAGGCATCGCTCCCCTGCGTGATCAGTGCTCAGAAGGGGCTTAATGACCCTCGCTACCCGAAGCTCCCGGATATTATGAAGGCGAAGTCTAAGCCGATCTCAGAGAGACCGGGTTCCGAATCTGCTAATCGCGTTGTGACGTTAAGCATGACGCTACCAGTTACAAAACGCCTCAACAACATCATGGGTGACACCGAGGCTGACATTGACCAATTGGTACGACTCCTCCACGAAGAAGCGAAGGTGATCTAATGAACATTCTCATCTTCCTCGAATCATCAGGTGATGGACTCAAGCGCTCATCATATGAAGCCATCACAGCTGCCCGATCTATATCTGGTGGCGCAAACATTGTTGGCATTGCCTTCAATGCAACGGATGCGCAGATCGCCACTGCAGGCCAATACGGTCTAACATCATGTCTTAGCGTAAACGGAGCAGATTGGCAATCGCACAAGAACGTATCAGTGGCCGCCGTTGTTGCTGAAGCGGCTTTAGCATCAAACGCCAGCACAGTGCTCGTCTCAGCAACATCGTCAGGAAAAGATATCGCCCCAAGAGTTGCTATACGGCTAAATGCCGGATTGCTGCCTGATTGTGTTGAGCTCCACGGTAGTGCTGCTGCGCTCGAAGCTGTTCGTCCCGTATATGCTGGCAAGGCCTCGATTCGTGTAAAAGCATCAACGCCGATCACGGTTGCCACGCTTCGACCGAATGTCTTCACTGCCAAGGCAGACGCCGGAGTTACAACAACGATCACCGCTATGACACCTACGAGTGACACCTCGGCTCGTTCATCTGTCGTGACAGGAGTTACACGGAATGTTGGGACATTGGACGTTGCAGAAGCAGACGTTATCGTATCTGGAGGCCGTGGCCTCAAGGGGCCTGAGAATTTTCACCTCGTTGAGTCATTGGCGAGAAGCTTGGGAGCTGCAGTGGGCGCATCTCGTGCAGTAGTTGACGCAGGATGGAGACCACATAACGAACAAGTAGGACAGACTGGAAAGACTGTAAGTCCATCAATGTACGTTGCGTGTGGCATCAGTGGCGCTGTACAGCATCTGGCCGGAATGTCCACAAGCAAGATCATTGTTGCGATCAATAAGGATAAAGAGGCGCCGATCTTCAAGGTTGCTGACTATGGAATTATTGGTGACGTGTTGGAAGTGTTGCCTCGGCTAACTCAAAAAATCTCTTCCGTCACCGGACGTAGTTGATCAGGTACGATGATGAACAAGATTCAAGTAGATATTCTCGGACTCTCCATCAATCCAAATTCTCAGCGGGCATACGCACTGTTGTTGAAAGAAGTAGATGGCACGCGGAGACTTCCTATAGTGATCGGTGAGCCAGAAGCTCAGGCAATTGCCAACGAACTCGAAGGAGTGCGTCCTCAGCGACCCATGACGCATGATCTTCTAAAGAACGTCATCGAAGTGCTCGGTGGATCGGTTCGCGAGATCGTTATCAACGCCATCAAAGAAGGTACGTTCTACGCCACGATCGTCTTTGACTACTCAGAGCTTGAAGTGGATGCCCGCCCTAGTGATGCGATTGCAATCGCCGTTCGATGTGGCGCCCCGATGTATGTTGCCGACACCATCATGGATGAGATCGCCATGCAGGCCGACGACATCACCGAGATCGACGAAGGGGCTTCTGGTCCCGTTGACGACGACGACGAAGACGAAGAGCTCAAGCGCCTTCAGCAATCAAGTGCTGTTCAGGAGTCTCGTTCAGAACCGCTCACACATCGTCAACGGCTTGAAGCAGAGCTCGATCAGGCGATCAAGGTTGAAGATTACGAAACTGCAGTTCGCCTGCGCGATGACCTTCGTCGGCTTACCGGTGAATCATGATCACTGTTGTTTTCTAACAGATTCTTATCTTTGCAGTCCCGTTTGCCGGAGTAGCTCAGGTGGTTAGAGCAATGGAATCATAATCCATG
>JAPLFN010000049.1 GCA_026390655.1 Candidatus Kapaibacterium sp. | reverse complement strand
GTGGAACACCAAAGCTGTTACGGTAAACACGAGTGGTGTCCTTGACGCTTACATGAGACTCTGCATAGGGAACGGGGTGACTGCGTGTAGCAAGACGAACTGCAAAGAAGGCGAAGCAAATCAAGAGAACAACAAACGTTACGAGCAGTCCTGCAAGCCCCTGAAGCCAATCTTTGATCATAGCCACTTATGCTTACGGTACCACTCTATGGTGTCGCGCAAGCCCTCTTTGAGAGACATCTCCTGCCTATATCCAAGCTCGCGATGAGCCTTCGCAGTGCTACATGTCCAATACTTTTGAATGATGTCGATTCCTTTTTCGTAGTCAAGGACCGAAGGCTTCCCGATAACCCGTCCAACAAATCCGCTGATCCCAGCAATGCCCAAAACGAGTGCGTGCGGCAGTCGAACACGAAGGAGTCTCCTTTTGCCAAGGAAAGTGCCTGTAAGTTCAGCGATCTCACGCCATGTATAGAACTCATCTGATGAAATGAAGTAGGTCTGACCTTCTGCCTGTGCTGCAAATGCGGCGTCTACGATCCCACGTGCTAGATCACGGACGTGCACAAGGCTCAGTTTCTTTTCATCAAAGCCAATGAACGTTGCAAGACCTTTGTCTACAGTCTGGAAGAACGTGAAGATCGCAGAGTCACGAGGTCCATACACTGCTGGCGGACGGATGATGGTCCACGGGATCTCTGTTGCTTCCTTCACAATATTCTCGGCGAGTTGCTTGGTCCGTCCGTACGCAGTAAGTGGTCGGTAAGGGGCTTCTTCGGTGATGGGATGTTCCAGGTCCGGAGAAGGTCCAGATACAGCTAGGGAGCTTATATGTACAAAGCGCCGAAGACCCGGACGGTAGGTACGCACGGCATCCATGAGGTTCTGCGTGGCGTCTCTATTTCCACGAAGAAACTCTGCCTCATTCTTTGCTGCAGTTAGCCCTGCGACGTGAATGATAACGTCCACACCTTCAACTGCCGACTGTAGGGAATGGAGATCGAATAACGACCCATCAACACGTTGTACGGGCTTACCTTCGAGCCAACGCATGTTGCTTGTTGAGCGGGCAATGAATGAGACCGTATGTCCACGCTCCAGCAGAACATCAACGACGTGACTGCCTACAAAACCCGTGGCGCCAGTGACCAATACGTTCAATTTTCGCTCCAGAATTTCATCGGGTAAGATGGACAGTCTCGGTACGGACATTTTGGCCATGCCGATAAACGAGAAGATATGATCCGGATGGTAGCGAAGAACTATCAAACGTTACACGATACGTGCCAATAGGCAGAGTTGCTTCAAACGGCGACAACACAGACCGTCCAACAAGATCGTAGACGGTAAGTGAACTAGGATCATCTGTAAGCGTTGTTATCGTTACGTCCACCGTGGTTGGGAGGATGCGCTCTATGCGCAACGTGACAGGCTGACCTAATGCTGTGAGTTCTGCCGATACCATACAATTCGCAACGATCGTAACAGAGCCGTCACGACCCGTTACCACGGCGCCCGGCATGGAAACGCTATCGATCTTGAATGGCGTTATTGTCCGACTCGAAACATAGGTGGCAGCCTTGACGATGACGAGTGGCTGTGAAGAAACAATCGGAGTTGCGCTCGTAATAGAAATGCGAGCCTTGCCCGGTGTAGATTCTGCGATGGTGCCTTGTGCGCCACTAGCCCCTTGACCAACAGATAGAGGCCGCAACAAGGTTGGATCATACGATACGTTGACGGTCATTTGTGTGATGATGGCACCGTCTAACGGCTGAACCGACTCTAGTGACAGGGGAATGTCAACGGTTTGTCCTGCTGTTGCCACAACACCAGTTGGAGCCACTACCACAATACCCGTGAGCACTCCCGGTGACGTCGTTGCACCGCGGACTTCAAAACGAGTAGTATCTGGACAAACACCAGATGTGGTTGATGTTATTGTGATCGTATCACGACGATCGAACCCGACAAAATCATAGGCAACAACGGCGGTAACTACTCCCAACGGCGCTAACCGTGTAGGCAATGTTGGCGTTGAAGAAAGGATCCTGAAAGGGGCTGTGATACCCTTTAGCGCAACAACATCCAACGTATCACCACCTGTGTTTGTGATCACGATGGTCTGCGTGCTCGACTGACCGGGACCAACCGTTCCAAAGTTGCTACCGGTAATAGTCGTCGTTCGGCCAACCGACACGCCATCACCCGAGAGGTCGATTCTCACTGGGCTCTGGCACGGACCAAGGTCCAATATCACGGCGTTCGTGTACGATCCCACAGTGTTCGGTTGAAAGGTAACGGTAAACCGCAACGTGTCGGTAAACGTTGTACCCACAACGAGATCAGTCGTAAACGGCCCGCCGACATTCACGGCATTTACCTTTGAACGAAGTCCAGAGAGTCCACCGGCAACCACATAGACAGACTTTGTAACAGGTGCCACAATACCACAAACAGTCACGTCTCCTACATCAAGCAATGATGTACTTGGTGTATACCGCGGGGCAACGATCAAGCCTTCGGCATGTATCGATGACTTTAATCCACACGGAGATCCGAGTAATTCACCATCGATGGAGAATGGACCGCTCGTACCACCAGGCAATATTCCGACGGAGATGGATCTTGATGTGTTGGGTTCAATAGTTGTGGCTGATCCTGTAAAAACGAATCCGGTTCCGGCAATGCCCGTTACTGTCAACGGAACAGGCGTCGGATTCGTGACCGTCACTACAGTGTCGAACGTACTTGCACATGAAAGCACCAGGCCCACGTCCATCGTATCCGGATCAACGGTCATCAATGGTTTGTATGACGCTGCCTGCAATTGCGCGCGAAGAGTATCACTACACGTTGATGATGTGAAAGGGAAAGCGATTTGCTGCGTCACTCCGCGGTCACGGTCCGCACCAAGCGGACGATACTGAATGCTGATCGGAAGATTCTGCCCGGCAAGAACATCGATACCTGCAGATGGAAATGGTGTAAGCAAGTAGAACGGCGGGCTTACTTTGGGCACCCTAACTCTGATGGTAGATGTGCCGGCATTTGTAACACGAAACGTAGAATCAGGACGTATGTCTGTGTTGGTGCACGCTGTATATGTTCCAAAGTCAACTTGAGCTCGATCTAACGCTGCGGACACCTGCGTGCGTATGCCACGGACAGTGAACGTGGCTGTGACATCACATGGAACGGCTGTGAACGTTACCGTGCCTGCAGAAATGCCAGCCGTCGATGGGGTAAATAGGATCTGAACGGTTTGGCGTCCGTTTGGAGCTACTACGAAGCCAGGAGCAGGAAAGGCCAGCGCAAATCCCGCTGGCAACTTTGCCGACGTTATCGTTATGGCAATGGGACTGTCATTAACAAGATCTATGCTTACAGTTGTATCTGACTTACATTGACCCAAGGTCCCAAAGTCAAGAGAAGTGGGAACAAAGCGATATCGAACGTTTGGGGTTCTAACCTTCACGATGGCGGAAATGCCGGGGCATCCTGAAGTACTCGCAAGGCGCACTTGGTAGTCCCCTGGAACCCTAGCGGTGTATGACTTTAACGTAGCTCCAGCGATCACCGTTCCGTCACGAAGCCATTCATACGTTGGCGCATCTGTCTGTGTTGAGAGAACAACGGAATCCGTTTTACAGATTGTCTGTGTTCCCCCCGGTGCGATGTCAACATCTTGCGCCGGCAGTGTTGTGAGCACGAT
>JAPLFN010000006.1 GCA_026390655.1 Candidatus Kapaibacterium sp. | reverse complement strand
TCGAGCTACATGCAGTTGATGTAGCCGTTGTTGCAGTCGTCGGTCTCGTGTTGTCGTGCACGGCGGCCGTTTACCCTGCTCGACGGGCTTCTCAAGCTCTTGTTTCTGAAGGTGTTAGATCAGAGTGAACGTCTCCAACTGCATGGATCACTTTGATCGTAAGTTCATCGCACACGCGATAGCCTTCCCCGGTTAGACGGAGCGTGGCGTCATCGTCGATGATGAAGCCCGCATCAACCCAGTAACTGAGGTCGGGTTGAAGAACAGATCGCAGATCTACGCCGTAGAGCTCGTAGATCGATTCACGTGGAATGCCGTCTGCACGAAGCGTAAGGAACAGGAGTTCTATGAGCTCTTCATGTCTGTTGAGGCTCTCGCGATTTGCCTCAGGTAGCTCACCCGTATGAACCTTGGCGGTCCACGCCGTTAGTGAGCGATGATTCCAATAGCGAGTGCTTCCAATATATCCATGTGCACTTGGACCAAAAGCGAGGTAGTTCTCGCCATGCCAATACGTGAGGTTGTGGATGCATCGTTTGCCTGGACGTGCAAAGTTGCTGACCTCGTACTGTTCATATCCGGCATCGGTAAGTGTCTTGATGACGAGTGCATACATCGCTGCATCAATGTCTTCGCTTGTTGGTGTTACAAGCCCCTTCTTCAGTCGAGCAAAGAGTGGCGTCCCATGTTCGTAGATCAATGAATAGGCGCTGATATGATCCGGAGCTAGAATAAGCATCCGCTCGAGGTTGTACGCAAGCGTCTCCATTGTCTGACCCGGCACAGCAAACATGAGATCCATGTTTACGTTGTCAAAGCCTGCTGCACGCGCCATTGACATGGCGGCAACGGCTTCGGCGGCTCCATGAATACGATCGAGAAACACCAGCTCGCTAGCAGTAAACGATTGCACACCAAACGAGAGCCTGTTGATCCCTGACGCACGATATGCTGCGAGCCGCTCAGGTGTTACCGTGCCTGGATTACACTCCATCGTCCACTCTGCATCTGGTGCGATGGTGTAGCGATCGCGAAGTTGTGTGACGATGCGCTGCATAGCGTCGGGAGAGAGTAAGGAGGGAGTGCCGCCGCCGAAGAAGACGGAGGTGGCTGTCGGGGCGACGCCTCGCGTCGCACGGTCATCGTCTACCCGCGTTGCCCGTACCACGCCCCTCAAGTCAATCTCTGTCAACAATGTCTCCACGAATGCATCGATATGCTGCGTAGACTCGAGACTATAGAAGTCGCAGTACGAACACTTCTTTTCGCAGAACGGGATATGGAGGTAGAGGCCAAACATTAGAGTATGCGAGTGAACAGGCGGTCCCATCTGATGTGTCGAACGATGTTCTCGTTCGTGCTTCCAAAGGACCAGTAAACAAAAAGTGGTGCGCCTTCAACGCGGTCAGATGGCAGACACCCCCAATAGCGCGAGTCGTAAGAGTTACTTCGGTTGTCTCCCAACACAAAGTACGCCTTCTCCGGTACAACGATAACAACATCCTCAGCGCCGATGCCCAGGAGCGGGCTGAAAGGCGGTTTAGCCTCAGGGGGCTCAGGGATGGGCTCGCCGTTCACTTCAATGAACACAGAAGTCAGCCTAACTGTGTCTCCCGGAAGTCCAATCAATCGCTTGATGTAGAGATCATCGCGTTCTTCTCCACGCAATGTGTCTGGTAGGGAGAAGATGATGATATCACCGCGGTGAACATCGCGCAATCGAAATGCGAGTTTGCTAACAAGGATATAGTCGCCTTCAAGGATCGTGTCTTCCATCGAATGCGACGGAATGGTGTAGACACCCAGAACAAAGAGGCGCAGGGCCAGCGCAACCACCACAGCAAAGAGAGCAGTGGTAATGAGATCTCGCCAGCTGAGATCTGCAAGCCCCTTGTCAGACATGTTAGCGGATGATCGTGCCTAGCCGACCCCAGCGGATGGTGCCGAGGCGTTTGAATAACGAGAGGCTTTTGCCGGTTTGAGGATCGTCCGGTTGCCAGGACCAGTAGACCACCATTGGAGTACCAACCACTGATTCTTCCGGAATGAATCCCCAGAATCGTGAGTCGAGCGAGTTGTCGCGGTTGTCTCCCATACCAAACACATAGTCGCGCTTAACTGTGTAGGATGTTATTGGTTGGCCATCAACGGTGCGACGACTTGCGTTTACATCGTGACCTTCACGAGCAATGAATACAGCCCACCTATCAAAGGTGCTTTCATTGAGTTCGATCACGTCGCCTTCCTTAGGGATACGGATAGGTCCGTAGTCATCGCGGGAAAACTCCATGCCCATCGGGAAGGTCTGCGCACGGTCGCTCTCATGCATCAACGTGCGCATCTCCGGAGTCAGATTCAAGAACTGGCCGTGCTCCGGCAGAGCGAACTCTACGTTGTTGACAAAGACGTGACTGTTGCGAATCTGAAGAGTGTCGCCCGCAACGGCAACGCAACGCTTCAGATAATATTCGAACCGCTGTGATTTCGTTTCGTCGCGATTTCCCGGAAACACAAACACGATAACGTCTCCCTGCTCTGGAGCCATGATCGGTGGAAGCTTGTAGTAGGGAAGGGGCATGTTGATGAACGGGATGATCTGTGGCGTGGAGGGTCCAAAGATGAACTTGTTCACGAACAGGAAATCGCCTGCCATCACTGTGCTCTCCATGGAGCCCGTTGGCACGGTGAACGACGCCAATGCAAGGCCGTTGATGATCGTTACAACGGACACCGCCCACACGAGCGTCTTGATCCACGCCCAAATGTGCTGACCAAAGGTCTCAGGTTTTGGTGCGTTCAGGCGCTTACTACGCCTGCGCTGAAGGAACTGACCAACGGGGCCGAGGTGGCTATACAGAGATTCGATGAGGGCCATAGGATCAGTCTATTGAGAGTACTGCGTGAAATGCTTCTTGTGGGATCTCAACTCTTCCAACTTGTTTCATGCGCTTCTTGCCTTCTTTTTGCTTCTCGAGAAGCTTGCGCTTCCGCGAGATATCTCCGCCGTAACACTTTGCGATCACATTCTTTCGAATAGCACTGATGGATTCGCGAGCAACAACCTTGGAGCCAATGGAGGCCTGAATGGCAACCTCGAACATTTGACGAGGGATGAGTTCTTTTAGCTTGATACAAAGCTTCTTTCCCCACTCGTGTGCCTTTTGACGGTGCACGATGGAGGAGAGAGCGTCAACCGGTTCACCATTGAGGAGGATGTCCATGAGGACAAGGTCGCCCCGTTCGTAATCGGAGTATTCGTAATCAAGGGATGCATAGCCCCTTGTGCTACTCTTGAGCTTGTCGTAGAAATCGAAAACAACTTCGCCAAGGGGCATGTTGAATGTAAGGTCTACGCGGTCGGCTGACAGATAGGTCTGTCCCGTCATGATTCCTCGGCGGTCCATGCAGAGTTTCATGATCGTACCAACGAACTCCGATGGTGCAATGATCTGAGCTCTGATGTATGGCTCTTGGATCTCGGTGATCATCGTTGTCTTTGGAAGCTGCGCCGGATTGTCCACCCAGACCACATCGTTCTTCGTGGTGATAACCTTGTATCGCACGTTCGGAACTGTGGTGATGATCGTCTGATTGAATTCACGTTCCAAACGTTCCTGCACGATCTCCATGTGAAGGAGGCCAAGGAAGCCACAGCGGAATCCGAATCCAAGTGCATTGGAAGACTCTGGTTCAAACGAGATCGCTGAGTCGTTAAGCGTGAGTTTGCCGAGCGCTTCGCGAAGGTTCTCAAAGTCATCACTCTCTGCCGGGTAGATCCCCGAGAACACCATAGGCTTCACTTCGCGAAAGCCTTCGATCGGGTTATCCGTAGGGTTGTTGACGAGTGTGACAGTGTCTCCCACCTTGGTGTCTTGAAGCTTCCGGATAGCTGCAGTAAAGTATCCGACGTTGCCTGCCTCAAGGATGCCTGTGCGTTTGCGTTGCATATAGAGCACGCCAACTTCGTCCACCTCGTACGGCTGTCCGGTTACCATGAACAGGACCTTGTCCTTTTCTCGCAACGTTCCATCGAACACGCGAACGTTCACAACAACGCCGCGATACGCATCAAAGATCGAATCATAGATCAAGGCACGTAAAGGGGCTTTGGGGTCGCCCTTCGGAGCCGGAATTCTCTCGATCACCGCTTCCAAGATCTCATCGATTCCAATACCCGTTTTTCCCGAAGCCATGATCATCTCCTCTTCCTTACATCCGAGGAGATCCATCACCTGCTTCTTGACATTGTCGATCGTTGTAACGGCACTCGGCAGATCGATCTTGTTGATCACAGGAATGATCTCAAGACCTTGCTCAAGTGCCATGAAAAGATTTGAGATCGTCTGAGCTTCTACTCCCTGTGTTGCATCTACAACCAGGAGAGCCCCTTCGCATGCGCTTAAGGACCGAGACACTTCATAGGAGAAGTCTACGTGACCTGGCGTGTCGATGAGATTGAGTTTGTAGTTCTCGCCTTTACCATTGGTGTAATCCATTTGGATGGCGTGGAGCTTAATCGTGATCCCACGTTCTTGCTCGAGAGGATTATCGTCGAGGATCTGATTCATCGTCATCTCGCGAGCCGAGACACGTCCGGTCCGCTCAAGCAGACGGTCTGCTAGGGTGGACTTCCCGTGGTCAATGTGCGCGATGATACAGAAGTTGCGGTAGTGCTGCATAAGACAGCAAAGATACGGGGTTACGGGGTGACGTAGGGTCACGGCATGCCGTGACCGTGGTGCGGGGTTACGTAGGGTCACGGCATGCCGTGACCGCAATACGGGGTGACGTAGGGTCACGGGATGCCGTGACCGCAATACAGGGTGACGTAGG
>JAPLFN010000019.1 GCA_026390655.1 Candidatus Kapaibacterium sp. | reverse complement strand
ATATTCCACCTGTATCAAATGTGATTCCCTTACCGACGAGTACAAGGGGCTTCTCGCCCTTTGGCCCTTTGAGGTATTCCATAACGATGAACACGGGCGGACGAACGCTTCCGGCGTTTACTGCCAGGAGTCCACCCATTTTGAGTTCTGTGATCTTCTTCTTGTTAAACACCGTTACCTTGAATCCTGCCTTGCGCCCAGCTTCGACGGCTCTCTTTGCCAATGTTTCGGGATAAATCTCATTATTTGGAGCATTCGCGAGATCACGTGCGAGGATAACGCCATCAATGATCGATTGTCCCACTCGCGCACCTTCAGCAACAGCTTTTTGATCTTTCTTGTCGACGACGAGCGTGACCTTGGTTACGATGCCGGTCCCGGAATTCTTCGACTCTGTCTTGTACTTATCAAAACGATACTGGCTGAGGATAGATCCCTCTGACACTGCTTGTGCCACCGCTGAGCAGTCTAGGCCATTCAACGAACTAATCTCGAATGCTACATGTGAACATCCGTTTGCCGCTGCACGCTTTGTTCCAGCTGCTGCAGCACGTCGAATACGCTCAGGTGTTACAGTTTCCATCTCGCCGAGTCCGACAAGAATGACTCTGCGTGAAGTTGTTGCCGAACCACCGTAAACGAGACCCGTTTGGAGAGCCTTACCAGTGAAATCCTTAGACTCGAAAAGAGGACTCAGGTGAGGTATCTCCGAAACCAAGGACTTCTCTGAGGCTTTAAAATTCTTTGCGTCTTGCGCAACAAATACAATCATTGCGTCGGCCTTAGCAGAACGACGATTGCCGACGACACTTGAAACGGACATGGGGTTCCCAGAAGTACTTTGTGGACAATACGAACGACAAAAGTACGGAACTAGTCTGTCTTAGGGCACAAAGACATGAAACAGCCTGAAGGCCACATCCGGCTTTGCCCCGGTAGGGACTCGGATGTAGCCCCCTTTCAGCCAAAGTTGAAGCTGATCGGCATAATGCTCGTTAAGGGGCTCACCGGATGACCCGCCGGGCACAACACTGTATTGTACGGAATCATGCATGTCGGATATCACGCGCATGCTAGCGGCCACTCTCGTCGCGTATGGCTGGGCGATACTCCACTCGGTGTTGTTGAGCGTGGTCTGACTGCCTGGTACGTCGAAAGGACCTTGATTCATCACGGGGCGCATCAGCTCGTTGAACCCAAAGAGATGCGGAAACGTGATCGAGTGCAGCGATCCATAACGCCAGGATGTATCTCTATCATTCTTAAAGGCAAAACGCAGTTCGCGGATCGCCTCGATAAATGAGCGTATTGCGATCCACGAGAGATCCTCACGCTGTGGAGTCCGCGAGTCGTCCCAAAGCTCGTGCGTGGGTTCATCGATCAGTTCGTCCAGGCGTCGCAATGGAATGTTGCTGACAAATGTCCAGTCATAATAAAGTTGCTGCCCCAGTTCGTCTTCGAACGTGTTCCACATCATTCGCTGCAATAAGGCCGAATAGATGCTGGAGCCCACGTCAAGCGCAGATTGCGTGCCGTCCCACTCAGCAAGCGTGATCAGGGCATGCTTTTCTATTTCGCCATAGCGATTGACTCCACGCTTCAAAATGGGTATGAGTCGTTTCAAGAAGGACTTAGCATATGGTGACACGACGTCCTGTTGCATCACCTGAACATCCCTCACACTTGGGTCACGATAAATAGCCAGGAGCTCCTTGATCCTTGTGACGCGAGACGCCGGTTCATAGAGAGTGCCTATGAAGATGTCCGTTCTCGGTGACAGGCAATTATTGGCCGACGCAACATATCCTCTACTCGGGTTAACAAGTGTACCCAGAGTGCGCAAGGAGATGACTCCCGACCAGTCGGCATCAGCATTTTCAGAGAGAATCGGAAGCTGAGGATCGCCAGAACCTCTCCGAGGCACGGCGCCGGCTATTATGGTACCAACTGTGCCCGATGCAGTTCCGACGCTGATATTCAAAGCTGGTGCAACCCACGTCTGTGTGGCGTTAACGACATCATCAAACGATTTCGCTGTATTAACCCGATACATAGCCAGAATCTCGTCGCTTCTGTATCGAGCCGTCCATCGAATGGTGTAGCATGAGGTGTTCAGAACCTTTGCCGACATCTGACGCGGCATCCCAAACAGGAGGGAGGGGTCCTTCATCAGGTGAACGTCTGAGATCACGCACGAACGTCTCGTAAAACGAAGGTCGATGAGTGAATCAGGTCTTTCCTTAATGTGAATAGTGTCTCGTCGATACGTGAATTTGATGCGACTGCCATCTGTGTCAAAGTAGTAGTTGGAATTCTTCGGATCAACTCGCTCGGCTACATAATCAAGGTCGTCTACCATTGCGTTAGAGAAGCCCCATGCAAGCTGATCATTACGGCCAGAGAATACGAGTGGCATACCCGGTATGCTCATACCAGTTACGTTGTATCCGGGTGCGGAGAGATGAATCTGATACCACTTCGGTGGCATGGATACGGAAAGATGCGGGTCGTTCGCTACGATCGTTCCACCATCTGATTGCTTCGCTGCCCAGCAGTTGCTTCCATATCCGGAGCCTCGCATACCCAGTGCCGCTCGCACCTCACCGAGCGTGCGCTGCATGCCGATCAATTGCTCGTTACTTTCACGATGAATGTGGTTATTCGAAACACTCTGATGGGATACAATCGATGAGTCT
>JAPLFN010000111.1 GCA_026390655.1 Candidatus Kapaibacterium sp. | reverse complement strand
TGTATGATGAAGGTAGCACTGTTGCTTGTAGTGGCCGTTTTCTCGGTAGCAGGGGGGGGGGGGGGGGCTTGGGGCCCAATCTCTTCCTGTTCTTAGCGGCATATTAAAGGCCGGCGGCGTACGAAGTAGAAACGTAGAGATGGTGGATGTGATCCCGTTTGATCACTCTGGCAGTGAGGATGCCTTCGATCTGCAGAGCGTGCCGGTGGGTAACCACACAACTTTCAAACGTGTAATCGTGTGCGGATATGAAGGCGTTGAGGGCTCGTCTGTCAAAGCGCACTACATTCGAATAGTTGATGTTACCAATCCACGTAGTCCAAATGGTCATCTCTTGAAGATCCGGATTTTAGGGCACGATCAGATTTTAACGACGAACTACTCGAGTTTCCACGGCATCGTTGCCTATACGGACTCTAGCACATATGACGATGAAGAACACTTTGAAGGTGACGCATTTCTGATTGCTGCGGTAAGTGAAACGAGAATAACAGTCGGCGATACTGGCATCAAGGCCCGTTACATCGTAATCAACCTCACTAAGGCACTAGACGCCTGCGGCAGCAGCACGAACAACATCATGGAGATCTACGACGCCGGTATGCGCGACGTAAAACTCAATGGAACGGTGCTTGGCAATCCGGATATCTACGTTGGATACGTGCCCGTACCGGCTGACTACTATCAGTTCGTAGGTGCTTCAGGCGCCAATCAAGGTTACGACGGACCGCACAATCTGTTCTGCGACGAGCACAGTGGAATTCTCGTAGAATCTCCGGACAAACAGGTAAAGCAAAACAGTACGTCTTCAACCGTGTATGCCATGGTTGATCTGTTTAATCTCAACACTCTCAGAGGCTTTTCTGGGAGCACTGCGCTGGGCGTCCTTAACCGACTTACAATGGACGGCGTAAAGCCGCTCTTGTTTGGCAATGAAAATGGCAAGCCCGTCTGGCCGAGCGCCTCGAACATCTACGATATCGGCACCAACAAAATCAGGCTGTATGTAGCATCATCGTCTTGGGACAGCCGCATAGCAGTGACAACCCCGGGTGCTGTCGTTGCTGATATCGATTACTCATCGCCGAATGCCATAACGCGTACCAATCAGTCGCTGTGGACATACGACCTGGACCGACGCTACCCGGACCGCCAAACATCACCACCTCAGGGCTCCGATGTGTGGCTGTATCACCTCGTTCATACCGTAGCGCCATATGTACCGGTGGGATCTTCTGATCAGCTTGTGCTTACGACAGATGAGATCACGCAAACGGCATACAATCTCGGGCATCAGTCGTCCAATCCGATCACGGTTTCGAGTGGTAATCTTTTGGGAGGCCTTAACGAGCTCTATCTGTTTGGTACCTCAACCACAAAAACGACGCAGGATGACAGGAGGCTGGGCACATTTCTTAGGGTATGGCCCACGACACTTTCTGGTAGCGTTCTGACGATCAATGGCACAGGGACATACCATGGCCCGCTAAGTATCTACGACCCCATTGAAGAAGCTGAAGACATCAACAACGATCTTTACTACGCATCTCGCAAGAGCACAAGTGATGATCCTTCTGCTCCTTCAGGCTCACCATCGAACTCCATTGAAATTCTTGCCGACGCAGGCTCATCAGGTAATACAGCGATTGCTCCCAATACCGTACACCGGGTACACACCATCTTGGATTATGAGACCGACATGTATGCGATGAACGATGATGACGTCCTAGTAAGTCAATATGCGGCCGGGCTGTCTGTTGTCAACGTAAAAGATCTTGACGAGACACAAACAGTTTCGGAGAAGGCCTTCTTTGATTTCATTCCCACGCTTCAATATGACAAGGCGAGCGACTATTTCTATAAGCTCAGTCCACTTTCAGAATCTTCACTGACCAGCTATCTGTTCTTTGGCGAGCAAGGTGCTCTTGGAACATACTACCGCGGAATCTGGCATTCAGCCTTCGATTTTGGCACTAGCCGTTTGGTAGAAAACGGCAGCACGCTCTACCCCGATGAAAAGTTCATTTATGCTATGGGTTGGGGAGAAGGAGCAATAACAGGTAGCTCGTCATACTATTCAGCCGACCCGTCGGCCGTACAGACCTCGGGAGGCAGAAACTGGATTCCTGGTGGCGGCTTTTTTGTGCTACGGTACTTCGATGGCACCATAGGCGGTACGCTCACGGGATATACCGGAAGTGATAGCTGGAAGGACCGCTCATACCGGACGATAAACCTGCAAGGGCCGTTTGATGTGCAGCGAGATGTGACCGTTGCCTCAGGAGCATGCGTTCAGCTGTTGCCGGGTCATGATGCCGACCCGGGTGTGTTTACCACGACGTCATTAAGCACCTCAAGCAGTAAGAAGATCATCGTTGAGGGCACACTTAATATCTCCGTTTCTGATGGTGATCCTGAGGGAACCGATATCTTCATTGACGTACCGATCGAAGTTAAGAGCGGCGGCGTTCTCAACGTTTACAACATCAGAACAGGCAAAAAAGTGATCTTCAAGCAGATGGTCACATGCAGTTTGGGAGGCACCTGGCAGATGCACCCCGGAGCAAATGTAGAACTCGAGAGTGTCGACCATTTTTGTCATGGCAAGCTCCTCTTCGTGGGAACGTCTGTCAAACCTCTGACGATTACCGGGCGTAGAGCATCAGGCTCAATCGCAGAGCGAGAGAGTTACATCACAGGGCGTCCTGTCTACAGCGGCAGTCCTTCATCAGGGGCGCAGCAAAGTGCGTTCATCGTTCATTATGCAAACTGCACAAACGTGCTTTTTGATATGAAGGACTTTCAGACCCTTTCGTCTACAAAGGAGCTCCTATGGTCTACCTTTCAGCGCAACCGTCCGTCCTATAGCAATGCACACTTGGCGCTTGTACGTGTTGAGAAGCCATGGGGCGTCTCCTCCACGGCATTGGCAAATCTGTTTCTTCAGCTAGATGTAGAGGATTGTTCCTTTCTCAATACCTGGACGCCTAGCTCGCCGGCAGGCATAAGTGAAAAGGGTATTGGGATGGAGGTTGTCCGTGCGCAGATCATTAACGTCCTCAATTCTGACTTCGGGAATCTCCATACCGGACTGAGCACAGACATGTCTCTGGTCCTGGGTGTAAAAAACTGCACCTTTGACGACAACACCATAGGTATGGGTACGAATTCAGCGGTCGCACAGGTGTGCACCTCGATCTTTACCGATAACGAATACTCCGCCGTTGCATGGGAGAAATCCGATATGTATTTCTATGACAACCATTTTACCGGTTGTGTTGAGGGGTCGGCCAGCTGGACTGCCGGAAGGCTCTACTACCGTAACAATGACTTCGGGGAGTATCTCAGAGCAATTGGTTCGCGCGGTGCAACATTGTACTTGCGGGATGTCACCTACGGCGAGGTAGACTACGAATTCGGCCGCAACGATTTCAACGCACCGGCTGCCAACTTTCAGTTTGCCGGATGGCCAAATGCCAGAGCGGTCTCTGACATCTTTCGCGGTCCGGGCAGTGTGCTTTACGTGGACTGCGGCTACAATGATTTCAATGCGAACTCCACGTTTCATGTTTTTGGAATTCCGAACAATTCTGCCTTCGATGGCAGCTATAATCGGTGGGCTAATCCCGGCGGCGCAGGTTTCTTCCCGCGCACAAACATTGCCTACACCGGTGCAACGTTTAACGTACAAGAAGACCCCGATGGGCACTGCGGACTTGTAGAAGTTGAGAGCGCCTGCGCTCCAATTGCCTGTGGTGGCATCATGAACTACCTCATTTTAGAAAGTCCATCTTCGGCGCTCTATACGGCTATCACAACACTCAAGGGCGACATCGCAGATACAACGCTTGCCGTAGCGTGTCGCAAGACCAAGGCCTGGGAACTAGCCGGGGCGCTTACCAAGACAGATTCAACGCTTCTCTATGTGCAGTCGAAGGCTGCCCTGGCGGCGGTTGCATCAAACACAGCGCTTGATAGCGACCTGCGCAGCACGGCGCACATGGTAAAGGCAAAGATCCATGAGCTTTTGGATGAACTAGATTCCGCGAGAATCAGCTACAGCACCGTAACGTCGTCCTTTTCATCAAGCGTAGACTCCATCCCTGCCAATTGGTCTTTACGGCTGCTTGACGCCTTGCAAGACACACTTGGTAAGAGGGACTCATTGATGAGGGTACACTTAGACCGCATGGTGTTTGACCTACGCAGAACTGCGAACATGGGAGGTATGGCAAAGTCATCGGTCAAAACATCCCCTGCTCCTATCCCATCCGATCTAAGCCTGACGATAGAAAGTATCATCCCTAATCCGGCCTCGGGCGAGTGTAGGCTTGTGATTATCACGCCTACAGCAGGACAATGTCAGGTAGAAATCACCGGCATTTCGGGCGCTGTTGTGCGTCAACGAATGGCCATTCTTACTGTTGGCAGAAACCAGATCCTTGAAGACGTCTCAGGTATGGTACCCGGCATGTATTTCATACGAGCGATTCAAGGAACCTCATCGTCGAACATTCAATTGTCGATTAAAAAGTAAGCGCAGCCTCGAAAAAAGAATGGCGCATCAACTAATGCTGATGCGCCATTTGTCGTTTTGTTTTAAAGCATGCTATCGCGCGCGCCTTATCTTGCCCCATGCACAAACGTATTGAACTGCTTCTCTCGCCTTCGCAGGCGGCCGACCATGCCATTGTCCGCATGCATGCGGCGCGCGAGGCAGGGGTGTTGCTCGATGCCGTTACATCCGTGCGCTTCATTCGACGCTCTATAGACGCTCGGACGAGAATGCCGGGGGTGAGAATTCAGGCAGACGTTTTTGTGGGGGAAGAAGCCCCTTTGGAGACGGGCTACCTTAGTGCAATGCGCAGGGCAGACGCAAAGAAACGGGTGATTATCGTTGGGGCGGGACCAGCAGGGTACTTCGCAGCACTTGAGCTATTGGAGCACGGCATTACGCCAATTGTGCTCGATCGTGGAAAGGATGTGCGCGCCCGACGAAGAGATCTGCGCGCTATTCAGCAAGATGGTGTGGTAGATCCACATTCAAATTATTGCTTTGGCGAAGGGGGCGCAGGAACCTACTCCGATGGGAAACTCTATACGCGATCTCACAAACGCGGAAGTATAGAAAAAGTCCTCCAACTGCTTGTTGATCACGGAGCTACGCGAGACATTCTCATCGATACGCATCCGCACATCGGCTCCAATAAGTTGTGGCTCGTTGTCCAGAAAATCCGCGAGACGATTCTTGAGTGGGGTGGTGAAGTACACTTTGGAGCGTTCGTCACTGATATGATCATGAAGGAAGGGGCGGGCGGCGCGCGCTCTGTTCGCGGTGTGCTGCTTGAGGACGGACAAGAGATGTTGGCGGACGCAGTGATCTTAGCAACCGGACATAGTGCTCGAGATGTGTTCTCGCTCTGCGTGCGCAATGGCATCACGATAGAAGCAAAGCCTTTTGCACTCGGTGTTCGCATTGAACACTCACAAGAATTGATTGATTCCATTCAGTACCATCATGCGCCACGCGATCCAAACCTGCCGGCATCGTCGTATAAGCTTGTGTGTCAGGCTGAAGGAAGAGGCGTGTTCTCGTTCTGCATGTGTCCGGGTGGACTCATTGTACCGTCAGCCACTTCTCCCGGCGAGATCGTTGTAAATGGTATGTCTATGTCTCGACGTGACTCTCCGTTTGCAAATTCAGGAACTGTAGTTGCCGTTGAACCCGATGATTGGAAAGCATTTGCTTCCTCAGGAAGTCTTGCGGCAATGGAATATCAAGCGTCCGTTGAACGTGCCGCCTTTGCAAGTAATGGTGATGGCTCTCAACGCGCGCCTGCGCAACGATTGGTTGACTACCTCGGTGGACATGTTTCGTCGTCGATCCCGCAAACGTCCTACATCCCCGGACATGTAAGCATAGATATGCGGAGCATTATTCCGCCAAACATCGACTCGCGACTTCGTTATGCTATTCGAGAATTCGGCAGGTCTATGCGCGGATACCTCACGAACGATGCGGTGATGGTAGGAGTAGAATCTCGAACGTCATCGCCGGTCCGCATTCCTCGTAACGCTATCACACGCGAACATGTTTCGGTAGGTAGACTCTTCCCATGTGGTGAAGGCGCCGGGTATGCAGGGGGCATTGTGAGCGCTGCCTTGGACGGGCAGAATGTTGCTCAGGCCATCGTTGCTAAGATCTTCTCTGCAGCATAACGTCCGGTTTCGGCAGCGCCGTTCATGTATCCTTTGTGCTGCTCGCTGCAATGTTCTCCGGCAAAGTGAAGGTTGCCAACGGATGCACCTTCGACGCCGAAAAAATCCGTCCACTGTCCCGGACCATACGCGGAATATGACGCCTGAACAAATGGCTGCGTTGGCCAGTGCATTCGTTCAGCTCTTCCTCTGCGGACGCCGGATAGTTCGGGCCATACTGTTTGCAGATTCTCCATCATCATGTCCGCAGCTTTGTCCTTGGTCATGCCACCAATAATGCGACTCATACTTCCGCCGTAAAACATCGTGAGGCCAGCCCCCTTCACATCATGAAGGTAGGTGTTGTCCCAAACGAGTTGCAACGGAAGATCAGTGAGCATCGATCCGTTGTGATCGCCCTTCCTCCAATACGGTTCCTCGAAGCCGATGAGAACCTTGCCATTCGTTCCATAGCGAAGTTCACTGATTGCTCGTTTTTTGATCTCTGGCATTTCAACGTTCAGTGCAACATCGCGAAGCATCGTGAACGGCAGTGCAAGAACGACATGATCTGCCAAGACATCAACAGATGTTGTGTCTGTTCGGAATGTGAGCATGTACTTTGAACCCGTCTCTTGAACTCGAGAGAGCATGTGCCCGGTGTGGATTGATTTCTGCAGTCCTTCTGCAAGGCGATCTGTGATCTGTTGCACTCCGCCCTTCACAACGAAGCGTTCGTCGCTTGCACCGAAGGCGTGGAAGTTGCCGTCAGTGGCATCTGTAGAAACCATCGTTATGAAATTCAACGCACTTTGTTCGCCAAGCTCTAGTCCGTTCTCAGTAACGAAAGCCACTTCGATGAACGAACGGATCCATCCGCTTACGCCTAGAGAAACAAGGTACGATTCAAGCGATGTTGAGTCTAAGGATTTCGCCGGGCTTTCTTTCAGATCTCTCAACGAAAGAGGCAGTCTGCCGACGTCGTCATGAATACGCTCAAGAAACGGAGATATCTCCCGAACAACATCGTCCATGGTGTAGTGCTGTCCATGAAAGTAGAACGTGTCATCCGAGCCGAGCCTTGTAGACTCAGTGTCAATGAGTTCAATCCCAAACGTCTTGGCGAGACTCAACATGTCGCCGTGTCCGCTATCGATAAACTCGCCGCCAAGTTCGGTCCATGTTCCTTGCACCAATAAGTCGCGTGCCGTTAACACTCTACCGCCTAAGCGACGCGATCCTTCGTACACGTCAACATTCACTCCTCGGTTGCGTAACAGCCAGGCGGCATGAAGTCCGGCAAGACCTCCGCCAACGATTGCTACGCGAACAGAATGATCCACGTTGATATCTGACGGACGTAGACAGCCGCTAAGAACGGACGGGACGGAAAGAGCTGCTCCGGCCATTGCGGCGTTGCGAAGAAAGGTGCGACGCGACGAATCGTGATCGGCCTTTGCGAGGGCTCTACGAAGAAGCTGCATGAATGGGGTGCGAGACATGGCGCAAAGATAGCTGGCGCGTGGGGTCTACAGCATCCCTGTTATTTGCGGAGGATCCTAAACACCGTCCTGCGGTTCTTTGCCCTATTCTCCTCGGTGTCATTAGGCACTACGGGCATCATAAAGCCCATGCCCCTTGTGCGAAGTCGCGTTGCATCCACCCCTCGCTGAACCAGGGCTGATTTAACGGATTCTGCACGGGCCTGCGACAGGGTCTGATTGTACTCTTCCGTGCCGATGTTGTCTGTGTGACCTTGTACTTCGAGCACGACGTTTTCAAATCTCTCCAACGCATCCGAAAGTTCATCGAGGATGAAGAATGACGCTGTGTCGATGATGCTCTTATTGAATGCAAACAGAATTGGCTTCGAAAACTCGTCACGCGGGTCCATGGGTGTAAGGGGCGTCTTGTCGTAGACGCCTCGGGCTATCATCGTATCGCGGCCAGGTACCTGCACTGTAACGTCGGCCGTGTGAAGCCCCTCAAACCGTGGAGGTGTGTACGTTACGAGGTAGTAGTTGCGAAGACTACGATAGATGTCCAGGAAAATGCCCAGGAGATCTTTCTTTGTGTACGCGCGGTAGTACTTTCCACCGGTGTAGAGTGAAAGGTCTTGAAGGGGCTCATCTTGGACGTAACCAAAGCCGACGCAATAGATGGAGATGTTGTGCTTCGTGGCGTATTCGAATATGTCGCCCACCTTTGTCCCTGAAAGATTCTCGTCGCCATCAGAGAATACAACACACACTTTGGGCTGATCGAGAGGCACATCCTTCAGAGTTTGCAGGGTCTTGAGAATGCCATCGTAGGTTGCCGTGAAGAGACCTTGTGAGTACTTTTTGTACTCACGAAATGCACGTAGCATTGTAGACGTATCACTTGAGAGCGGGAAGACCGTTCGTATCTCTTTATGGTAGGCAGTAAGGGAGATGTTGTCGCAGTTGCGTTTGAGACCGATAAAGAGTTCCGTTCCGAGGTCGATCGTCTCCTTAGCCCCCTTCATCGAACCGGAACAATCGATGGCGAGTGCAATGTTCGTGGGGACGGAGTCCAGCTCGCCAAACTCGCGCACACGAAACGTAGGAATGTTGGCCACACGTTTACGTCGGCGAACGCCCAGCTGTTCCGTTAGCAACGGGAAATAGTCAGGTGCACCGTCTCTCTTGTAGGGGGCTGCCATATTCGTGACCACGTAGCCATTGGTATCGAGCACGCGCACAAAGAGCCGGATTGAATCCGGATAGGCATAATGTTCAAGCTTCCAAACGTCGGTCTTCAGTGCCTTGATGTCGACCGAATCTATCGTTCTCGTCGAAACAAATCGCGTTGGCGAGGGATTTTCTCCATTGTCGCGCAGATCAAACTCTTGCGTCAGTTTGTGCTGACTCTTGCACGAGAGTAATGAGAGGGCAAGGGCAACGAGAACAAGGATCCTCATGCGATCTTGATCCCAACCACCATTCCGTCCCCGAGTGGGACGAGGGTGCTTTGTATCTGTGGGTGGCTGCTCATGCGTGTATTGAACGCATCCAGTGCCTTAACATTGTGCGGTTCAAATTCGGTTGTAGCGCTACGAGCCACCTCGCCCCATGCCAATGCATTATCGCCAATGATCAATCCGCCGATGCGGAGACGGGGGAGGACGAGATCGAAATAGGCACTGTAGTTGACCTTGTCTGCATCGATGAATACCAAATCGAATTTCACGGTGGATGAAGCGAGAAGATCTGCGATTGTGGTTAGTGCCGGACCCTCGAGTACGTTGATGACATTGCTGAGTCCCAGTTCCTGAGTCTTACGTCTGATAAAGTCAGCATGGACTGGCTCATACTCACATGCGTACAGCATGCCTCCAGACGGTAATGCCCTTGCCATCACAACTGCCGAATAGCCGGCGAGGGATCCGATCTCTAGGATCGTTCGAGCACCTATTGAGCGCACCATGATCTGGAGAAAGCTCGTTTGCTCGGGAGAAATAGAGATCGCTGGAATACCAGCGGCTATCGCTTCTTCATTGAGCGTGCGTAGGTCTTCCGACTCCGATGAGAACCGCGAAGTGATGTAGTCGTTGAGCTCGTCCGTGAGATACGTTGAACGTGTGGCCATTCTAGGGAACGTGTCCGAGTTCGACATTCACGTTAACGCCCTTCTTCCCAATATCACGGAGAAGCTTCTTTAGCGTGAGAAGAGTAGTGTCTAGCTTCCCGGCCATTTGATCGTCATACATGATGGCATGAAGCAAGCTCTTGTTTGTTCGGATGTCTTGCACTACACCATTGATGCGCGCGATGAGAGAGTCTGCACCAACGATGGCACCATCGGCCTTGGCAAGAGTATTCTCGAGACTGAGAAGAACCTTATCCGCCCGATCAATGATGGCAGAAACCTTTGGTTCGTTGCGGTTAACACTCTCCTTGAGTTGCGTTGTTATCTCTCGTAGGTCGCGGACAGATGTCGTAAGAGGATCGCGATTCTGCTGAAACCATGTGCGAACATCTGTAACGAACACTGCACCATCGGAGGATATCGTTTTGACGTTTTGGATGAACGAGCCATCGCGCATTAGTTCAGTGAGACCCGCGCTAATGGTATCGAGCCGGCGAACAAGGTTGATGGCACTTCCGCTCACTTCACCCAAAGACGTCACCAGGCCGCCGATATCTGCTGCAACAGTCCCGGGCATCTCCTTGCTCACGTCGAAAGGCTGCGTGGATGTGCCTGGAACGATCTCGATCTTCTTTCCACCAGTGATCTCAAGGATCGTGACCGTTGCTGAAGCATCACTCTTAAGATCCGAAGCATCGTTCATGTTGGCCTTCACCAGAACAGATCCGTTGTCGCTGGAGACCTCGGAGACCGTTCCACGTTTGACACCGTTCACTACCACAGGGCTGCCGGCTTCCACGCCACCTGACGTAGCAAGTCGTACCATTATCACTCGGTTGTTCGGGCCTAGACTAAGCCCCTTACCCAACATGATGCCTCCGATGAGGAGGGCGATCGAAACAATGCTGACCAAGCCAACACGGATCTCTGTAGTTCTCGATACGTTCAAAAGAATACCTCTAGGGTGGTCAGAACGGGATGTCTTCCGAATCAGTTGCTGGTGCAACTTCATGATGCTCAGGTTCGCCGGATCCAGATAAATGGTCTACTTTCTTCGCGTCGAGCAACAAAAGATTGTCCGCAACGATCTCCGTGACATATCTCTTGTTGCCATCCCGATCTTCAAATGATCGTGATTGAATCTTCCCTTCAATGTAGATACGAGACCCACGGTGAACGAGCCTCTCCACCACGTCTGCAAGACCGCGCCAGGCAATGATGGTGTGCCAATCTGTGTGCTCCTGAACAGCCCCATCCTTGTCCTTCCAGGACTCGGACGTTGCAAGCCGGAGTTGAGCAACCTTTACACCGCTAGGAGTAAAGTTTACATCGGGGTCCTTCCCAACGTTTCCGATCAGCATTACCTTGTTGAGCGTGCGAGACATACATCACCTAGGAGAAAAATCCAACGAATGGTTAAGGACCACTCATCGTGCGGGCTCGAATATACCACGCTCCGACAAGCCATCCGTACCAATGTGGCGCAGGCTCTGAGAAACGTGACATCTACCTAGTCAAAAATAGCGCGTTCTGCGTTGAAAAAACCTGTGCAGTTTTGCTCTATGGCAAATCTCCTCATGATGAGTATGCTGGACAATGCGCCGGCGATGTTTGATTTTCACGATCCGGTGGACATTTCACTTCATATCTCGGGAAGTGATCAACCAAACGCGTTTGGTCTCCCAAGAGCAACCTTTACGCCCTTTCGAAGTGGTCCATTCGTTGGAAGCATTGAAGAAGGCGGACATGTGCGTTGCGACGTCGTTAACGTAGCACCACACGGCAATGGCACCCACACGGAGTGTGTAGGTCATATCGCCGGTCAGAAGTACCTCATCACGGAGTGTATGACCGATCTCGCAGACATTGCACGAGTCGTGAGCCTGCCTCTCTCAGTTATCGATGGAGATTCCGTTATCTCGCGTGATGTATTGGAGGGGGCTTGGCAGAAACACGATACCACCACCCTCATCCTGCGAACTCTGCCAAATTCACATGACAAGCGCGATCGTGTCTGGTCAGGCAACAATCCACCATACATACACATAGATGCGATGAGGCTAATCGTGGAGCGCGGCATTCGTCACCTCATGGTGGACACGCCATCAGTGGACCGAGAGGAAGATTCCGGAGCTCTCATTGCGCATCATCACTTCTGGCAGTGGCCGCAAGAGCCCCGTACAAATTGTACGATAACTGAGCTCATCTTTGTGCCCGACAATGTTTCTGATGGCATCTACCTGGTCCTCTTCAATGTTGCACCGTTCGATGGCGACGCAGCACCGTCTAGGCCGATGCTACTGAAGCCCGTACTCGTCGATCTTGCGGTATAGCGTGCGTTCGCTGATACCGAGCATTTTTGCCGACTCGCGGCGATTTCCCTGTGTGCGACGAAGAGCGGTTTCAATGGCTTTGCGCTCAAGGTTAGAAAGCTCCAATTCCTCATGGACAGGTTCTGTCATAATCGGTTGAGTAGGTGTCGGCGCCTCTTGGGTGCGTTGGTCGTGCGGGACATCCACAGGGATGTTGGACATGCTGAGAAGGTGGCGCAAGACGGTCTTTACCTCTGCTACGTCTGACGAAAGCTGCAAGAGTGTGCGATACATCATCTGCATGTCCGCTTCTGCTGTAGTTCGCTGTTGTACGTCTGTTAGTCTCATGAGCGCAGTTGACGGTGCGCCAAGAAGTTCATTCTGGGAAGGGGCTGGCAGGTATCGTAAGACGATCTCTTCGGTGATGCGTGCGCCCTGCTCAAGGGTGATCATGGTCTCAATGAGATTTCGGAGCTCCCGTACGTTGCCAGGCCAGGGCAGTGCAGTTAACACCTGCTCAGCTCTTGGATCAATTCCCTTGTAGGCAATGGAGTTTTTATCGGCAACGCGTTGGCCAAAATACTCGACAAGGAGACCAATGTCGTCCGGATGCTGGCGCAATGGCGGCAGATGGATGTTCACACTGTTCAAGCGGAAAAAGAGATCCTGCCGAAATCGCCCTTGTCTCACCTCGTAGGCGAGGTCTCGATTTGTAGCGGCAACGAGCCGCACATCAACCTTGTGCACATCGGAAGAGCCTAGTCGAGAGAATTCTCCGCTTTCAAGAATGCGCAGCAACTTTACCTGCGTCCCAATCGGCATCTCGCCAATTTCGTCGAGAAAAATCGTGCCCTTATGGGCGGTTTCAAAAAAGCCGCGACGCTGCTCTACTGAGCCGGTAAAAGCCCCTTTCTCAGCTCCAAACAATTCACTTTCAAGGAGTGTTTCGGGAATGGCGCCGCAGTTAACACTCACGAATGCCGACTTCTTGCGAACACTCAAATCGTGAACGGCGTGTGCGAATACTTCCTTGCCGGTTCCTGTTTCGCCTGTTATCAATACTGACAGATCGGTTGGCGCCACTTGAAGGAGTCGAGACATGGCCTGAACCATACCGTCAGATTGGCCAATGAGTCCAAAACGAAGAGCAAGCTGTTTGAGAAGCTGTGGTGATGCCTGTACCATGTCAGTGCTTTTTCTTCCACTCGGCCCATCCACCTGAAAAGATGAAGATGGGACCGTAATTGAATTGTTTGAGAACGTCGGCCACGTGATGAGAAAGCTCGCACTCCCCACCGTCGCAGTAGATAAGAATCACCTTGTCGTGCGGAACGAAATTGAGAAGATCGGGTATGCGAGACTCGACGTCTGCACCATAAAAGTTTACTGCATTGCCAATGTGAGATTCTGCGTATTTCTCAGCTCCTCGAGCATCGATGAGATAGTATGGGGTTGATGCCATTAGCCGCACAAACTGATCGTACGTTATCTCGCGCACAACACCGGGCTCAGCAACAAAGGAAGGTGGCTCCGTCTTTTCTATCACGGGTTTGACCACGGCCTTGTCTACAACACCAGTGGACGTCTTCGGAGTGGTTGCGGGTGTACTCGTTGCAAGCGTATCTGCCGGCGTCGTGGCCTTGGGAGGTAGATACTTATCAATGTCACTCGTAGTAGCAGTTACCTTCTCGTATTCCTTCTTGATCCACGTGATGGATTTAGAGTTTGTGATGTTAAAACCAAAGGCCAGGCCGATGGCGCAGAGCAGAAGGATGCCTGCTTCGCGCACCGTACCCCACAGTGGTTTGCTGTTAGCCGTAATAGTCTTCGCACTGCACATGGCGCCAAGGGCAGCTCCACCAAGAAG
The DNA here is from genome assembly GCA_026390655.1 of Candidatus Kapaibacterium sp. Lineage (GTDB taxonomy): Bacteria > Bacteroidota > Ignavibacteria > Kapaibacteriales > Kapaibacteriaceae > UBA10438. Next base: position 16,543 of record JAPLFN010000111.1, on the reverse strand, counting down.
ATGGAAGTGAAGTTGTGGTACCGTCTGTCCGGCATCGGAGTTACAATTCGTCACCACACGATACCCGCCCTCTGAGATCCCGTACTTCCTTGCGAGGTCGCGGGCTACGATGAAAACTCTACCAACGAGAGCCGCATCGTCAGCAGACATCGCGTCAATGCTAGGTATCGGACGCTTCGTGATGATCAACACATGGACGGGAGCGATCGGCGCAATGTCGCGTATCGCAATGATTTCGTCATCCTCATACTCGATCGATGAAGGAATTTCACGGTCAAGGTACGCCTTCTTCATCTCGATGGACGTTGAGCCAACAGCAATGTTGAGAATGGTGTGCGCCTTCAGGACGTCTGGAGGAATGTTTGCGTGGTCAGGGGGCGGAGGCGCCGATGTAGTTCCCGAATCGCCATTGCTCAATTCGTCAATAATGCGACGCAGCTCATCGTCATCGGATGAGAGTACATTATCGGCCCATGAAGTGCTCGCAGCTGATCCAGCGCTGTAGCTCTGTGTTATCCGTTTAATTCGATCAAAGATCTGACCCATATGGCAAGTTACAAACGGGCGCCGATGGCGAAGTATGCAAGGAGCGGACCCCACGCTACGGCAGCAGGATCATCGAGAAAATGGAACGACCTACCAACCGAGAACCGAGCAGGCCCGATTGGCGTGTCAACTCCGATTGTGAGACCGATACCGTGATTCATATCACCAATGCGAATGTATTCGGGGTTCTCCCAGATAGCACCAATGTCATAGCGTATAGAGACGTACGAATCAAAAAAGATGCGCAGAGGGAGTTTGATGCGTGCATCTACACTTCCCACAACCACTTGACGGCCCCGCTGTTGATCTTCTCGCCATCCAAAGAACAGATCCTGTCCACCTAGGCTGAACAATTCAGGCCCCGGAAGGGTGAGATCCGCTGCGCCAACCATTGCACTTGGCGTGAGAATCACTCCACCCAGGTTAAGCACAGCGGCGGCATTGGCGCTGAACTTTGTGAAAGACAAACTATTAGATAGGCTGAGGATAGATGACTCAAGTGAAAGGTCAATCGTACGCCCTCTTGTGGCGAAGTATACATTGTCCCGGTCATCCCACCGTGCCACACCGCGCAATGTTGCAACCGGCTGGTACACAGGCTTTGGGGATGAGTTACGATCTACATATCTCTGTTGCTCGTACCGAAACTCTGCCAATAACACCCCGTTGCGCTCAAGCTGACGTCCGGCACTTAATCTGAAGCCGTATCGTTCTTCCGAGTATTCTCCAACTCTTTGAGGGTTTGGCTCGTTTGGTGAAGCAGTGGGATCGTTTTGATAGATCCACACGTATCGGAAGCTGGTGTAGCCCCGTAACGAAGCCGTCCACAGGGTACCGTTGATACGCGGCATTTCCAAGGATGCTGAAAGGAGACCAATGCGCTGGCTGAGCACGCCTCGGACCGCAATGCGAATACCTGTCGACATAAAGTTCTCATGGATGAGATCAAGACCACCTTGTGTGTATCGCTCGTTGTCGATCCTTGCACCCAGGCGTATGGTCTGATTGCCTCGGTCATCAGCGTGCATTGAAACGTTGATCCCGGAATCAGCAGCGTGAGACACAACAACTTCGGCATCGGCAAGTACGTCCGATGCATGCATGTTCTGCCATGTGCGTTCGAGATCCTTGGTGGAGATCTCATTCCCTGGATCGAAGGAAGCTTCGCGCTCAATGTCGCTTCTGCGAAGATTCTCAAGACGATCAAATGACATTTGCGAAACGAAGCCTCTGTCAATCTGAATCATGACTGTCTGTGTGCTCACATCATAGTTCATCGAACGAACGAAGGAGAGGTCGAAACCGACGCGGTGCAATGCCTCGTTACAACGAGGTTCATAGATCCTTCTGTAAAGGGGCGACCAGGTACCTCCGGTCATTCTCTTCGTGATGTGCTGTAAGGCCGAAAGCGTGTCTGCGCTAAAAGTTGAAGCAATTGCCACACGCTTTACGACGTTTACAGTAGAACCTGGTGTGCTTGAGGCAGATGAGGCCATCAGCCGAGCACGCAACTCTGATACGATACGTTCTCCTTCGCGCTCGCCCGCTCGAATCAGTGCGTCAATGTCCCGAAAGTCAAATGTGCTCGTCATGCCTAGATCCGGCTCTGCGAGTATGTCCGCCATCTTTAACCGTGCAGAATCTCTCTGTTTCATTGCTGCGGTGAGCGCTTGGTCGGCTACTGCCCACGGTGTGTTAAGCGACGAGATAGAGGCGTAGTCACTGGTGGTGTTGACGAGGAGGATCACATCGGGCGACATTGCGCGCGCCACGTCGATTGGGATGTTCGCTACGAGACCTCCGTCAACAAGAACCGTGTCCTTGCCCCACCGAACAGGGGAGTACCGTAGTGGGAATGTTGCGCTTGCACGGACGGCAGTGGCAAGATTACCGTGATCCAGCGCAACAGATGATCCGTCCGCAAGATTCGTGGCAACGGCGCGGAATCTGCATGCAAGGTTGTCGAAGTGTGTCACGGAGTTTAGGGGGCTTCGCCAAAGGATCTCCTGCAAGAGCTCGGCGAATCGCGCACTGCCACCAATCGCTGTTGGAGGAACAAACGTGAAATTCCGGAACTGAAGCGTGAGCAGGCTTCGATCATTCTCTTGTTTCTGCGAGTAAAAGAGGGCTTCGCGCTTGGTATCAGAGGAAATCGCTGTGATTTCATCCCAGTCTATCCCGTGAAAAATCGAATCGATCTGGACCGCTGTATACCCTGACGCATAGAGTCCACCGACGATCGCACCAAATGATGATCCTACGATGATATCTGGGACAATGCCTTCACGTTCGAGAACTTTGAGAACGCCGATCTGTGAGATGCCGCGTGCGCCTCCACCGGTTAGCACGAGTGCAAGCGTCTTCTGTGCATGTGCAACACATGTCCAACATAGAATTGCAGCGATTAGGAAGATTCGCACGTTATGCAGGATGCCCTTGACTGTCGTATGTCTCGCGCATGGCCAGCCATAACGCTTCAAAGCGATCTTCTTGTGCAGACCTGTCCTGCACTGCTTCTACGGCGATCTCCTTTGTGCCATTATGCGTGAATACGTCATCGGTGCGGCCGGCCTCAATAGCTAGCACAATGATCTGAGCACATTCGTCTGACGGCATCATACGCGATAGTGGGGCCGTGCCAATGTTGTGTTCCGCGGCGATCGTTCGCGAGCGCGGGATGGCCTTGCGATAAAGCTCGCCGATGGAGCCCCCTTCCGTAACATCCGCCCATTCCGTAACTATGCCCGCTGGGCACACACACGTAGCGTTGATGCCTGTGCCGACAAGTTCGGTGCGTAGTGCGGCGATGAATCCAACAACGGCATGTTTTGCAGCAACGTATGCAGCGTTGAATGGGTGACCATAGCGGCCGGCAACACTCGAAATGGCAATGATATGTCCGGCATTGGCCTTCATCATGATCGGAAGGGCTCGTGCAGTGAGCCAGAATACTGAGTCAACATTCACAGCAAAGATCGATCGCCATTGTTCAGTTGGTGTGTCCTCGATACTTGCAAGGTTGCCTCTGCCTGCATTGTTGATGAGCACGTCCATCTTCCCAAAGGTGGTTGAAACGGTGTCGATCACGCGATTGCAATCTGCCTCGACAGACACATCAGCAACGATCACCATTGATGAACCACCTGCCTGGGCAATTCTGTCAGCAACTTCTCGCAATCGATCTTCCCGTCTCGCAACAAGAACCACCGTTGCCCCCATACTACCGCAGAGCAATGCGCAGGCGGCTCCGAGACCGGAGGATGCACCAGTAATGACAACAACAGATGAGTGGTCGATCTTCATTACAGGATGCGAAAAGTTCCGTAGCGACGAGAGTTGCTAACGTCGGTGCACACCACGGAGGTGACCTCTGCGTATTGTGGCCCTTGTCGCATTAGTGTCTCAAACTCAGTAAGTGCAGAAACATCACCTTGTGCAATGCATTCCACTGAGCCGTCTTCGAGATTTGACGTGAACCCGCACAGCTCTAGTCGGTGAGCGTGATGTAACGCAAAACGCCTGAATCCCATTCCCTGAACTCTACCGTCAATGATATAGTGAACTGTAGTCATGGAGATCAAACTTCCTTATGGACCACAGTGGGAGTGGCTTGTGCTGTTGGGGTGATGAGGATGTCCTGTATAGACACGTGGGCTGGCCGTGTTGCTGCAAAAAGGACGCACTCGGCAATGTCGCGTCCGACAAGGGGCTCATATCCCGTATAGACCTTCGCAGCACGTTCAACATCGCCATGGAAACGCACCTCCGAGAACTCCGTTTCAACAAGGCCGGGATCGATATTGCATGTTCGCACTCCGGTGCCGTTGAGATCGATCTGCAGAGAGTCTGATAACATTTTCACAGCTGCTTTCGTTGCACTATAAACATTCCCGCCTCTGTATGCCTGACGTCCGGCGATAGAAGCAATGTTCACAACAAGCCCCTTGCCCCGGGCTATCATTCCGGGTAGGAATGCCCGTGACACGTAGAGCAGCCCCTTAACATTTGTATCGATCATCTCTTCCCAGTCTTGCAGCGATCCTTCTTGGAGTGGCTGAAGACCGCGTGAAAGACCGGCATTGTTGATGAGAACGTCGGGCGACTGAAGAGATTTGGGTAAGGATTGAACGGCAGAGACTACTGCTGCGTTGTCCCGTACGTCAACCGTCTGACAGATCACAGAAATGCCGTACCGAGATTTCAGTGCCTCAGCGAGGTCCACGAGCTTGTCTGTGCGACGTGCCCAGAGAACAAGATCGGACCCATTCTCAGCAAATATTTCGGCACAAGACTGGCCAATGCCGGAAGAAGCGCCAGTTATTACAACGTTGGATTGAATCATTGCCCTAAATTTACCAAATGCAAACTACGCCCCCACTGTCAGCCGAGCCTTTGCGCTTCTTCGTTCCACCAATTCACCACCGGACATTGAGGAACGGCACTCCAGTGCACGTGATCGCAGCACCCAATGAAGACTTGGTGACCATTACCGTGGCCATGCGGACGGGGGCTCGGCACGATGTACTGCCAGGTGAAACGTCTATTACCGCCCAAATGCTCAATCGCGGAACGATACGGCTGAATGCCCTAGCATTTGCCGAAGAAGTTGAGCGCCGCGGGTGCAGTCTGCGCACCGTTGCAGACAACGACGCGTGTAGCGTGCAAGCGTCGGGACTGATCGAATGGTTCGACGACCTCGTGGATCTTGCAGCTGAGTGTCTCCTAACGCCTCGCTTCGACGAAACGGAACTCGATAAGCTTCGGCAGCGAATCTCTGCTGATATGATGGTTGACCTCGTTGATGTTGAGTGGCTGGCCGCACGTGCCTGTGCCTTGCGTGCCTATGACGGTCACCCCTATGCACGTCCGCGCAACGGAAACCCCGCCTCCCTGAGGAATTTGACAACGGACGCATTGCGATCGGCACATCATCGTATGATCAACGCGCCCCGGCATATCATCGTTGCCGGACCGGTTGACGTGGATGCGGTTGTAGCGACGTTAGATGCGGCGTTTGGTGGAATGCCCACTCCCGGCGAGATCATTTCTACGCCACGGTCAACCATGCGCGCACGAGCAGGCGTTGTAGCTCCAAAGAATGATGCCGTGCAAACAGCATTTCGGATCGCATTGCCATGCGTTTCGTTCGATCATCCTGACTACGCAGCTGTACAGTTAGTAACAACAGTTCTTGGTGGGTATACGTTGGCTCGGTTGTTCTCTGTTCTCCGCGAAGAAAAGGGATATACCTACGGGGCGTATGCCTTTAGTGATGTACGACCTCGTGGAACAACAACAGGGATCGTTACGAGCGTTGGTAACGACTTCACTGCAGACACAATGGATGTTATCGCGGAAGAAGTGCGAAGAATTGGTGCTGAGCGCATTGACGATGAGGAGTTGGAGAACGCTCGTCAGCAGGTCCTCGGTACGTTTGCGAGGTCGAATGAAACTCCTCAGCAGACGGCCTCACTCGTGTGGACGATGTTGCAGCATGAACTTCCGTTCGACTATTTTGAACGACATGTGATGCGACTTCAGAAGTTGGTTTCTGAAGACCTCGTAGGTGTACAGGAACGGTATTTCTCAACGTCACATTGGGTTGTAGGAGTTAGCGGAAACCCAGATATCGTACGTCCGGCAATAGCCGACTATGTAGATACCGTAGAAGACTGGGTAGCTGAAGGGTACGAATGAACTCGCCCCTTATCGCAGCTGCGATCATCACGGCGGCCGCCATGCTCCTTATCCGTCGCGGTGTTGATGTACGCTTTGTGCTCATCGTTGCGGGCCTCATCATGGCCACCATCATTGGTACTCCATGGGTGATTCTCGATACCTTCCAGAAGGTATTGGGAAGGGGCGATGTGATCGGTCCGATCTGTACGGCGATGGGATACGCATTTGTCTTAAAGGCTACGGGTTGCGATCGGGACCTCGTGCGTCTTCTCGTTCAACCATTACGTAGGGTTCGTTGGCTGTTGGTACCTGGCGGAGTTGCTATCGGCTTCATCGCGAACATGGCCATCACAAGTCAGACAGCAGCCGCTGCCGCAGTTGGACCAATCCTTATTCCATTGATGATCGCCTCAGGCTATGCACCCTTGGCCGCAGCGGCAACGCTTCTGGTTGGTTGTAGTGTGGGGGGGAATCTCTTCAATCCTGGTGAGCCGGATATCGTTTCCATTGGTACAGCAGCAAACGTTAACATCGGCGATGTGATCAACGTTGCATTTGTTCCCAACATGATCTCCTTTGTTGTGGCCACAGTGGTGCTCACGTTCGTGATACGCAAGCTGAAACTTTGGAATGTAGATACACTCCATGTTGATGAAGATTCAATGCCACCGCTAACACGCAGTCAGTTTTTCCGCGCAATGCTTGCCCCCTTACCAGTGATCGTCCTTTTACTTCTTCAGCCTGGTCTGGGTCTTGCTCCATCGATACTATCGCTGTATCCTCAGGGAGTATATGTTTCTTCAGTGATGTTGCTGTGCTCGGGACTCGTGATGCTCGTAACACTTGCTGAGCCTCGCCGAGCAGTAGCGCATCTTACTCGACTCACCGTCGAGTTTTTTGAGGGCATGGGATTTGCCTTTGCCAAGGTGATCTCCTTGATCCTCGCCGCAGCCTGTTTTCTTTCCGGGTTGGAGGCATTGGGAGCGATCTCGAAGATCACAAAACTTCTTACCTACGATACCACTATAGCGGCCATTCTTAGTCCCGTAATCACGTGGGGGCTGGCAGTGATCTCTGGTTCCGGAACCGCTCCGAGTGTGGCGTTCTCGCAAGCAGTGTTGCCTGGAGTAGTGGCAACAGGCGCTATCTCAACCGCCATTCTCATGGGGGTGGCCGGGGCTATAGGCGCAAGCGTTGGCCGCACGATGTCGCCCGTTTCCGCCATCATGCTGTTTACCTGCACGGTGGCAGAGGTAGAGCCCAAGGCCCTCGTGAAGCTTGTCATGTGGCCAATGCTTTCGTCCTTACTGACGACCATCGTATATGGTCTCGTATCTTCGTAGCCCATGGATTCTATCTACGCAGACTACGCAGCTACCACACCGCTAGACAAGCGGGTGTTGGAAGCAATGATGCCATACATGACGGATGTGTTTTACAATGCAGCGAGTTCGCATGCACTTGGAATGCAAGCGCAGCATGCAGTGATGAAGAGTCGTATGGAGATCGCCGCACATATCGGCGCAAAAATGAATGAGATCGTTTTCACTTCAGGTGCTACGGAAGCGATCAACCTTGCGATCCTTGGGGCAGCGCGCGCCGCACAAGCTCCTGGTGGAAGCGGTCGATCGAAGATCGTAACTGTTCATTCTGAACATGCAGCCGTACGAGATAGTGCAGAATACTGCGCAGAACATGGCATCGAAGTCATTTGGCTCTCGCTTGATTCTGAGGGTCGCATTGATCTTGATGCCGCCGCCCGTTCTGTAGACGGTAACACCATCCTCCTCTGTGTTATGTCCGTGAATAACGAAACGGGTGTAATGCAAGATCTCAAAGCACTTTCCGGAATTGCACACGCACATGGAGCCCTCTTCATGACGGATGCAACGCAGGCCTTTGGGAAGGTGCCATTGAACGTCGACGAACTCGGCATAGACCTCATGACGTTCTCTGCTCATAAGATCTACGGACCAAAGGGTGTGGGCGCCCTGTTTGCTCGTGCGCGCAAGGATGTAACGTGTGCGCTGGAGCCGCTCATGTTTGGTGGAGGTCAGGAAAGGGGCATGCGGAGCGGTACAATGAACGTGCCGGGGATTGTGGGTCTCGCCGCTGCTGCGTCGATCGCATTGACCGAACATGATGAAGAATCGAAACGCATCGGAGCGCTTCGTGAGCGCTTCGAGACCGCAATGAAGGCCTTACCTAACGTTAGCATCAATGGTTCTGGCGCGCCACGCAGTTACAACATCAGCAATGTGTGTTTCTGCGGTGTCGAAGCAGACATGTTGTTGATCGACCTCCCCCACATTGCATGTAGCAAGGGAAGCGCCTGTTCAAGCGCTAAACCGAAGCCATCGCCGGTTCTCGTTGCAATGGGCAGGTCAGAAGCCGATGCCCATAGCTCGCTCAGATTTTCATTTGGCAGATTTACAACAGAAGAAGAAGTCGATCGATTGATACACGATGTCTCAGAAGCACACCGAGGAGTAATGACGAATGACGAATGACGAATGACGAATGACGTCGGGCTTTAGCCCGATGAGACAAATGACGTAACCCCGTAACCCCGTAATCCCGTAATCCTCAATCATGACCGACACAAAACTTGTTGAAGAGCTAGCACAACGCATCACCACGGTGAAAGGTGAGATCGCAAAGGTTATTGTTGGACAGCATGACGCTGTTGACCAATTGCTTATCTCGTTGTTTGCGCGTGGACACTGTCTGCTTGTAGGCGTTCCGGGTCTCGCCAAGACACTCCTGATTCGTACACTCGCGGAGTCGTTGCATCTATCCTATTCGCGTATTCAGTTTACACCTGATCTTATGCCGGGCGACATCACAGGTACGGAAGTGATCGAGGACAACGTTACGACGGGACAGAAATCATTTCGATTCATCAAGGGGCCGGTGTTCGCAAACATCGTCCTGGCAGACGAGATAAACAGAACGCCGCCTAAGACGCAAGCAGCGTTGCTCGAGGCAATGCAAGAACATAGCGTTACGGCCGCCGGTACAACCTACAAGCTGGAAGAGCCGTTCTTTGTGTTGGCTACGCAAAATCCGATAGAGCAAGAAGGAACGTATCCGCTTCCAGAGGCGCAGCTCGACAGGTTTATGTTCAACATTCGGTTGGATTATCCATCGTATGCTGAAGAGATTGATGTCGTAAGGAGCACTACCTCCGGCGCAACAGCTTCGATATCAAAAGTGATGGACGCCGCCGATATCATAGCCTTCCAAGATCTCGTACGCCGCATCCCGGTAGCGGACAACGTTGTGGAGCACGCGGTTAAACTTGTACGTGCAACTCGCCCAGCGGATGACAGCATCAAGATCGTGAAGGACTTTATCAGCTATGGTGCCGGACCTCGCGCCTCGCAATATCTCGTGTTGGGTGCTAAGAGTAGAGCGGCATTGACGGGCAGATTCACCCCAAGCATTGAAGACATCAACTCGGTAGCGTCAAGCGTTTTGCGCCATCGTCTGGTAACGAACTTCAGTGCCGAAGCAGAAGGTGTTACGGCCGATAGGATCGTAGAAGAACTCATCCGCTCTATCTGAGTAAACATCATGCGCAATTGGACTGTCGTTCTTGTACTCTGCTGCTCCCTGACAGCTGTCTCGGCCCAGATCCCTTTTGGCATGAAGCTTCTCAGCCCACGCTCTCGCATAGAGACTCTCCTCAAGGAACGTGGCTTGACGCTCATGAAGGTGCCTCCGGTAGACGGGGTTGCTCCAGGTGTTTACACCACCGACGTTGATTGGAATGGTACGGCCTTCGACACGATGTTTGTATGGTTTACCACTACCTCCGAGCGAGTAAATGCCATCTCCTTCGTCAGAAAGTGTAGTTCAAGCAAGGCTCCCCTTATTGTAGCGGAGTTAACTGATGTTGTGAGTCATACGTATGGTGACCCTTCGTTTTCTGATGAGACTTCGGCTCGATGGGAAAAAGGGAATGAGGCTGCAATCAGCATGGGGCCGTATGCTGAGAACGACGCTGTGTGGGTGCGTTTTGACCTTGCACCATTGTTCTACCGGCTATCCACCACAAAGCTGTCATGGCCGCTTGAACTCCCCTTGATCACCGATCGCGATGAGATCATGGAGCGCATGAAGGACTCCTGTAGAAAGGTGACCGAGGAGGGGGATCAGCTCTTTACCTCAGCTGGATGTTCGTGTTTTTGAGTGAAGGCGCGCAAAACTTCTGTCTATTTGGACGGACTGGGTCGCCCCCTAACTATCGAAATGGTCATATCCCGAGCTGATCAGGGGGCTGTGCAATCCCGCCTGCAGACCCTCTACGGATCTCCAAACGGCCTTGATCCGGCAAGCCCAAGCTGGATGATGGATGACCAGGTTGCGGTGTCCATTGCCGATGCCGATGGTGGCCTTACTGTGACCTTTAACCTCCTGACCCTAGAGCTTCTCCAATACATGGACAAGTAAAGCCGTACCTTTGTAGCTATGGGTTTAGTAGCTATCGTCGGTCGGCCTAACGTCGGCAAGTCCACTCTTTTCAATCGGATCATCGAGGAGCGCCACGCTATCGTGGAAAGCGAGCCTGGGGTGACCCGTGACCGTCTGTATGCCAAGGGCGAGTGGAATGGCAAAACATTCAATCTGGTAGATACGGGCGGTATTGTACCCGATAGCGAAGATGTGTTCGAAAAGGCCATCCGCGAGCAAGCGATGCTGGCTATCGACGAGGCGGATGTGATCATTTTTGCAGTTGACGGTCGTGATGGTATCACGCCGATCGATGCCGAAATCGGTTCTATGCTCCGCGCGTCTGGGAAGTCCGTTGTTCTGGTTGTGAACAAATGTGATAATGCCAAGGCCGACCTCAATGCCTCTGAATTCTATGAGCTCGGGTTGGGTGATCCGTTTCCGATCTCGGCACTCAACGGGAGAAGCACTGGTGACTTTCTTGATGCCGTTGTTGAAGGTCTGCATGATGATGGAGATGCCGAAGACACACGACTCAAGATCGCCATCGTAGGTCGTCCAAATGTTGGCAAGAGTCTCCTAACGAACGGCCTGCTCGGTAAGGACCGCATGGTTGTTACGGACGTTGCAGGCACTACGCGCGATGCCGTTGATAGCATAATGACCTACTACGGTGAACAGATCGTCCTCATTGATACTGCTGGTCTCCGTAGAAAGAGCCATATCAAGGAGAGCATCGAACTCTATAGCACTGTTCGCACATCTCGTGCGATCGATCGTTGCGATGTGGCCATCGTGGTGGTTGATGCAACACAAGGTCTCGAAACGCAAGACAAGCGCGTGATCAATGAAGTTGAAGTTGCACGCAAGGGCATCATCATTGCGTTGAACAAATGGGACCTCATTGAAAAAGATACGATGACGGCAGATGCATTCATCAGAAAGATCCACGAAGATCTGCCAATGATGGACTATGTGCCGATCGTGACAATCTCTGCACTGTCAAAGCAGCGGATCACCAAGCTTATTGAGATGGCTAAGGAGATCCAGGTTCGTCGCTGCACACGCATCCCAACGCACGAGCTTAACGAGAATCTCATTGCAATGCTCGAGCGTACACCGCCACCAGCTGTGAAGGCGCGCGATCTCCGCATCAACTATGTTACGCAAGTAAAGACCGAACCGCCGTTGTTCGCCTTCTTCCTCAACTTCCCGGAACTCCTTCCGGAAGCATACAAGCGCTTCATGGAGAGACAGCTTCGCAAGCTGCACGACTTTGAAGGCGTGCCTATCAGCTTTGTGTTTAGGAAGAAAAACGCAAAACAAGAGTAGTTACAGAGTTACGGAGTTACAGGGTTACAGAGTTACGAGTTACGAGTTACGAGTTGCTAGTCAAAAAAGTCTGACGGTGATGTCACGTTTCTAGCCGCTGAAGGCACATAGTACTCAACAGGCAACAGGAGTACTATGGTTACCTTCGAAAATGCTGAGCTTAGCTCCTACTGTATGGGGCAGTGCGTTTACCGCATGATCGTGTTGAGCTGGCTCTACGATGTATGCGAAGCGCCCGACAATGTTGTGGAATTGCGACCCAAACGAGTGCTGGTCTCCAAAAGAATTGGAGATCACGTTGTTAATGTGGTCCTCGATCTGAAGCGCAGGCGACCGGAAATGGTCACTGCCTACATCACGATTGATGATGATCTCGTAAGGAGAAACTGATGGATGCAACGTATGATCAACGATCCGATACGTTCGTGATTTGCCTGAGCTCGAGCACCATAGTGACAAGTGCAGAGCTCAAGCAGGGCGTGATCGCAGACTACGACAAACAGGGTGACATCGTTCGGCTGGAATTCCTCGATGCTTCGAGAACGATCGTGTTTCCGGGCTCGGCGAACGTGAGCTTCAACTTCTCAGTAGAGTAGTTCGCGGAGCATCACCGCGATGCCGATTGCAAGCACAAACCAGCCGAAGCCAGCCTTGAGTTTTGTGCTGTCGATGCGATGAGATAGATAGGTGCCAGCGACGATGCCCGCTGTGGTGATCGCCGTAAAGACGAGTACGAACGGCCAATCGTAGATGGCGCCGCGAGAAAGATCAGATACAACACCCACGGCGCTGTTGGCCGTGATGAGAACGAGTGAGGTGCCCACAGCACGCCGCATGTCGAGCCCGGCCCATAGGACAAGCGCGGGTGTCATTAAAAAGCCCCCTCCAACACCGAGGAAGCCACTAACCACGCCGATGACAAGTCCAAAGAAGGCGAGGCGGCCGACATGGGTTGGACCAGCAGGGACACGCGTTTCGCGCTTACGAAGCATCCCAACCGACGCGGCCATCAGAACGGCAGCGAAGGCGACCATCAGTGTTGTGTCTCGCTGAAGGACGAACGTTGACGGCCACGCAACAAACGAAGCGGGTATGGATGGTAAGATGAAGCGCCGAACTATGGCGATGGAAAGAAGTGTGGTGCTTCCAAAGGCCAACACTGATCGCCAGTCTACGAGTTTCTTCTGAACGTACTGAGCTGAGCCAACAGCCGACGCAACGGTCACAACAAACAATGCGTATCCGCTTGCGAGCGTTGGTGAGATTCCGGCTAAATACACAAAGGCCGGGACCGCAACAATAGCGCCCCCGGCTCCGATGAGTCCGAGTGAGATGCCGATGAGGGCGGCGATCACATAGAGGACAACGATCATGCTATGAACTTACCAAGACAGCATTCCTCCGCGCATGTTCACCGCGTTTTCAAATCCGCTCATGGTGAGGAACATGCATGCTTGACCGCTTCTGCTACCGGACCTGCAGATCACGACGATCTCTTTATCGCGGTAGTCCTCGAGTTCGTCAACACGATCAGGAAGTTCGCCAAGTGGGATGAGAATGGAATTCGGAATATGTTGCTCTGCGTACTCCTCGGGTTGGCGCACATCGAGCAACACGATAGCCTCTCCTGCATCAAGCCGAGCATGCAGATCTGTGGAGCTGATTTCCTTGGTCATGCAAGTACCTCTGTTTCAACCGGAGCGCCGGCGGCCTTCCAGCCACCAAAGCCGAGTGGAAAATTCCTAATGTTTGTGAAACCCTCGCGTTGAAGAACGCTACAGGCAATACTAGAGCGGTCGCCGGACTGACAGGAGATCACAACGTTCTTGTCGCGCGGGATCTCACCTAGGCTCTTGCGCAAGTAGCCGGCATGGATATTCCAGGCACCGGGGATATGTCCGGCTTCGTGTTCCGAATAGCCCCGTACATCGATCACAACAACATTAGGGTCGCTCAAACTCGCACTGAGTTCATCAAGGTGGATCTGTGGAAGTTCTGCGAGATCGTTTCCTGCATCCTGCCAATCGCTAACGTTGGGGTAGTAGCCCGCAACGTTATCCAAGCCAATCCGCATGAGCTTGCGCATGATATCATCGAGATCGCTCTCGTGGGCAATGAGCACAAACGGTTCTTCGTAGTTGAGTATCCATCCGGCCCAGTTTGAAAACGCTTTGTTGTTCTGAATATTGACTGTGCCCGGAATATGTCCACCGGCAAAGGAAACCTTTGAGCGCGTATCAATGATATGTCGGTTGGCCTGCAGCGCCTCATTCATCTCGCCAAGTGTGAATCTGCGGAGTGCGGGCACTGTTGGTAGAAGGGGACGTACCACCTTGTTCAACTTCTTCATCATTGCGAAATAGTAAGGGGGCTCCGGCTGACCCGATAGAAGATCTTGAACGAATTCTTCTTCGTTGGTGTGGCGCAGTGCCCAGTTTACCAGCTTCTCATATCCAACAGTAGAAGACGGAATGGCGCCAAGCGCTTTGCCGCAAGCAGAACCGGCACCATGTGCGGGGTGCACTTGAATGTGATCTGGCAGAGCCTTGAACTTCTTGAGTGACTCCCACATTTGTCGTGCGCCGATCTCCATTGTTCCGCGATATCCCGCGGCCTTTTCAAGGAGGTCCGGCCGACCGATGTCTCCAACAAATACGAAGTCGCCTGTGAACATCATGATCGGCACATCGGCAATAGCCGGTGTATCTGTTACGAGGAAGGAGATGTGTTCCGGTGTATGTCCCGGCGTATGAACCACTTCTACCTTGATATTTCCAACCATGAACGAATCGCCGTCGTTCATGCCCACATGGTCAAACTCATATTGCCACTCATCGCCTCCCTCATTGGAGAGGTACATCATAGCTCCCGTCACATCGGCTAGCTCACGTGTGCCGCTGAGGAAGTCTGCGTGGATGTGCGTTTCAGCAAGATGTGTGATCGTAAGGCGCTCTTGGCGGGCGATATCAATGTATGTGTCGATGTCGCGCTTTGCGTCGATCACCAAACACTCGCCAGTCTTCTGACAGCCCACCATGTAGGAGGCGTGTGCAAGACCAGGCTCGTAGATCTGTTTGAAGAACATGTGGTTAGTGTGCTAGTGTGCTGATGTGCTAATGTGCTAATGTGCTAATGTGCTAATGTGCTAGTGTGCTAATTCAAAGTTAGGGAATTGGAAGACTCCATTTCAGTGACATTAGCACATTAGCACACTAGCATATTAGCATTTTGACAACAGCCCCTTCTTGTCTAGGATCTTCACCGAACCACGGTGGATCTCTACCCAGCCCCTTGCCGAGAAGTCTCGGAGGATGCGCGTAACAACTTCGCGGGCCGTTCCTGTTTCTTCTGCGAGTTGTTCATGAGTGGCCACCACTGTGTCCGTGTGATGCCGAGCCGCATTGTCGATGAGTGCGGCAGCGAGACGTTCGTCCATACGATGGAAGACGATCTCTTCAACAAGAATCATCACATCTGTTAGACGCGTTGCAAAGAGACCGAAAACATATTCGCGAGCTTCGTTAGATCGGTCGAGTAAAGACCGAAAGTCGCCGGTGCCTACAGTGATGACCTCTGCATCTTCTTCCACGATCGCACTTGCTTGGTGGATGGGATTTGAAAGTGCGCACGACATCGATAGGATGCACGAGTCGCCTGGACCGATGCGATACAGCGTGATGTTCTTGCCTGACGTATGTTCTTTAACGACGCGGATCGAACCCGACAGCACGAACCCTATGCGACCACATCCTTCGTTCTCGCGAAAGACATAGGTTCCTTTCTCGAGCGTCTGGGACTCAGTCGGAACGTCCTTGAGAAAGTCAAACACATGCGGAATCGTAGGAGATACTGTTTCCATCCTGAAAAAATACGGCTATTCCGTCTTGTTCACATACTAAATAGTCCCACCCACGAACTCTCAATTGATAGCCAGGGGGCTTGCTTCTAGGTTGGGACATTCTCCAACTGCAGCTTAGGAGGTTGATGTGAATGTTGATAGGAACGAACTGTACCGACACCTAACGCGGAAGTACACAGGCATGCGTCATGACGACGTCCACGAGGCAGTGCAATACGCTGTGGTGGTTGCCTATGAGACCTCGGTCTTACGTGAACCCCCGCACAACCTCCAGGCGTATGTCACCACCGTCGCTAGTCGCGCAATGTCTCGTGCGATCACGCTATCGAGAAGATTCGTGCACCCCGAACGCGACATGTATGATGGTTGGGCCTCACTCGAGGACGCAGATTCGCCACTTATCACTGTTGAAGCACACGAGACGAATGTGGACGCTGAAAGGGTGATCACTTCCATGCCAAACACATACGCATCTCTTTTGCGGAAACACTACATGGAGGGGCTTCCGCTCGAGCAAATAGCAAAGCAGGAAGGGGTCTCGCCGGAGTGCGTTCGCAAGAGGCACGAGCGTGCCTTGAAGCATGCGAGGAAGCTGTTTCTTTGAAAGCGCCTCGCTGAGCGCCTTTGTAAGCGCCTTTTCAAGCGCCTTTCTAAGCGCCTCGCTGAGCGCCT
>JAPLFN010000024.1 GCA_026390655.1 Candidatus Kapaibacterium sp. | reverse complement strand
CGCGGAACCAATCGCGCAACCAATCGCGCAACCAATCGCGCAACCAATCGCGCAACCAATCGCGCAACCAATCGCGCAACCAATCGCGCAACCCCAAGTCACGTTTTCATGGTATGGAAGCACGTGGTTGAGTGCATCAACCACGAAAACATCCAAGATTGAGAAATCGAGACTATAGGAAGCCCGGCCTATACTTTGTCACATTCGTGACAAAAGATCGCGCACCAGTGTTGGCTCGTGTTGTAGAAGCCAAGGTGGTACTTACACCAATTGGCATGATTCTAGAGTCAACAATGCTTGAGCTCCCAATTCATCATCCATATGCACGAGTCATTGAACACATAACAATGCCAGATCACGCCCATACACTTATTGAGATCGAGAAACATGTCATCGATCAGAATCCATCCTATCATCGATTTCAACATGTGCCTGCTGGTTCAGTTATGACAATGGTTGGAGGTGTGAAGGCAGCTACAACACGAGAAGCAAGAATCAAAAGACTCTGGTCATCATCAGATGCTTTGTGGCAGCCGAGTTTCTACGAATCGATTGTCAGCTCAGACGATATTGAAAAAGTACGAAAGTATATACGAAACAATCCTCAACGCCTTATCGATAAAATGCGCAGACAAGAACGCCAATAGGGGTAGCGCGAGTAGCGCGAGAGCATGCTCTCGCGCTACTTCCCGTCACTCCTTCAGCCCATGAGCTACCCAGCTCTTGATCAAATCGAGATCGCGATCCGAAACGCGTGTTCGTCCAGGTGGCATGGGTACATAGCCCGGAATATGCTGGATAGTCTGCAGGAAGTGACCGTTGCGGATCTCGTCAACTACACGCGCGTACGTAGAAAGAATTGGTCCGCTACCGCTTACTTGACGCTTGTGACATCCGATGCAATACAGATCGATAAGGGGCTTGATGCGATGTTCATATCGCACGCTGATGGTGTCTATCGGATAGGTTGATGTAGTTCTAGAAGCCCCTTCCTCGATCCACGTAATCACATTCTTGATCATCGTACTGTCCAAGGGTTGCCATGGAGGTGGAGGCATGCGCACTGAAGCACTTGTGGATGTGATCACGTGGATAAGTCTACTCTGCGCAGCATTTCGCGGTATAACAAAGCCGGGAATTCCCGTTACGTCCTCCACCGTTGTCAGGCGCACATCGCCGGCATGCGTCTCGTCATCATGACATCCGCTCTTGGCACAGCCGGCGTCAATGCGTGGCATGACGTCAACGGAAAAGCTGACAGTTGATGTTGGGGGGGCAGTGGTTTCCGTACACCCAAAGTGAGTCAAACAAAGAGCTAACAGGATCGTGCGTTGTATTAAAGACATTTCTGTCTCAAAATTCGCTCTTATCGTATCTTCGAACAACATAATTCCGAAAGAAGCCGATGAAGGTCCTCTGCGTCCTGGCCATGGCCGTTGTATCGATGAGTGTTCTGCATGCGCAAGTTCCACCCCACACGTGGCGTCCACTCATGCCAGGGCTTGCCTATACCATCCGCGTAAACCCGCTCGATGCCAACAAACTCTACGTTGGCAATTGGTCAAATCAGCTCTATCGGTCCTTTGATGCCGGCCGCACGTGGACGATTGTGGCGTTGGGTGATCTAAGCGCTGGCAACCACCTCACAACTGTTCATGTGTGTCACAACGATACCAATGTGATTGTGGTAGGGGGCTATGTGATGGATGGCGTGATGCGTTCTGCCGATGGAGGCAAGACGTGGACACGCGTATTGTCGGATTCATTGAACCGTCGTATCTGGTTCATCAGCGAAGCCATTGTTGACGATCCGCACGAAACCAACACACTCTATGCTGCACGCGGTGCAACAATCAACGAGGTATACCGAAGTCAAGACTGCGGAGCAACGTGGAAGGTGATGGGAGTTGTCTCCGATACCATTACAACGATTCTTCACACAATAGCCATCAGGCCCGATAGCTCCAACATTCTCTTTATTGGAGGTCAGGCAGGCGTTATCGCCCGCTCTGATGATTCCGGAAAAACATGGCGACAGGTACCGATCAACGGCAGTTACAAATTCTTTACTTCAGACGCTGAGATACCAAAAATTGCTTTCTCGCCACGTACACCTGGACTTGGCTATGCCATCATTACCATCAGCGATCCAAAGAACATCAAGGGTAATGGAGGTACACTGCGCACAACCGATGGTGGTGCAACGTGGAATCGGATTGCCCACGCAGATACAAGTCTTTGGGCCGTTGAGTACCACCCCGTAGGTGATAGAGAAGATATATGGGTAGGGGGCTTTCGGACGTTCACACTGCCAACACTCATCAAGGGTGATAGCATCGTGCGTCGCAGCACAGACAACGGTCAGACCTGGCTCAACTACGATGATGTACCATGGATCCCTGATGAGTTCGGTGACGTGTCAGCAAACGTGTGGGTTATTAAGTACGACACGTTGTCCGGTAGACTCTACCTCACAACGGAGGCCGGACTGTTCCTCCTCGAAGAACCCACGTCCGTGGCTCAAGGCGGAGATGATATGGGGCTAGATGTGCTCTCCACCGACGCAGGTATGCACGTACGTTTGCGAGATGGTCGCGAGTGCAACGTTGATGTGTACACCTACAGCGGAGAGCTCGTTGCTTCTTCATCACGTGCATGCGATCACAACGTAAGCATTCTCGATAGACATCGCATTCTCCTCGTGCGTGTTGTGCCCGATTCCGGCCCCGCCTTGTTCAGGGTGTTTGCGCGGTAGCGCGGTAGGTAGCGCGAGAGCATGCTCTCGCGCTACTCTCGCGCTACTATCGCGCATCATGCTATCTTCGCCCCATGAAACACATCCTGCTCTTCATCCTGGCGGCGTTCTCGCTGCAGGCACAGGTTCCTCAATCGGGACTTACGTTTTGGCTACGTGCTGATTCATTGGTAACTGTCAACGCACAGAACCAACTTACCGCGTGGAAGAACATCATCGACCAGAGAGCGGCCTTAGTGCCCGCAGGCTCATCAGCCGTTACTATAGCGCCGGTGAACGGTCGCGCAGCAATGGTGCTGGATGGAGCGGGATATATAGAAGCCCCTTCCCTCATGCCGGTTGGCGAAGACTATACACTCGTCGTAGTAGCCAAGCTCAACAACGTGGGTGCTACAAACAACATCGTCTCAGGTGAGAATCGAGCGCTGTATTGCGGAGGAACGGTGTTTCCGCGCATGCTCCACAATGGAAACTTTAGTCAGCAATCTGTGAGCACGGTTGGACTCGATGGACTCTCCATCGTTCGTTTGCGCTTCAACAACACAAGCGGCATCGCGCGGATCGCGATCAATAACAAGGAAGGCGCGGCCGATCCTATTCCGTCGAATACAGATAGTGTGATCTACCTCGGTGCGTATCAGCGCGGCAATCTTTATAGCGGACAGATCGCCGAAGTTCTTGTGTACAAGAGAGAGTTGCAAGGGGCTGACCTCGTTGCGCTCGATACGTATCTCCATGCACGGTATGCAGTGCCCCGTGTACCAGATCCGCCGCCACCGATGATTGCCTTTGATGTGTTGCCACAGTCATTGCTTGTTGCAAAGTGCAATGACTCCCTGTTTGTGAAAGGAACAGTGCTTTCTAGTCGTGTGAAGGGAGTGAACATCATAGTCGACACCAACGGAGTTGTTGTCACATCAAAAAACATTTCGACACCAACTGTAGGAACACAATTCAGTGCAGGTTTTGTTGTCGAGCAAGGGCAACACCTCTACAACATTGTTGTGACCGTAGATACCGATGGAGTGCAGCGCGACACTGTGGTGAACAATCGCGGCATCACGTGCGGAGAAGTGATCACAATAACCGGACAATCCAATTCGATCTTTGGTGCACCAGGTATCAACCCCTCGCAATGGGCGCGCACATACGGCAGTAATGCCTCATCAAACCGTTCAGATACTGCGTACAAGCCAAGTTCGGCAGCTGGCAGTGGTGGCGGGCCTGACGTTGGTGCGTTTGGATTGTATATGCAGAATCGTATTGCCGATGATATGAAGACGCCCACGCTTGTCATCAACGGTGGGGTAGGGGGCACGCGCATTGAGCAACATTTGCCAGATCCCAACAACCGCATGAACCTTGGAACGATCTACGGCAGTTGGTTGTATCGCGTTACTACAAGCGGCAGCAAGGAGAGGATCAGATGGTTGTTCTGGTATCAAGGCGAGTCTAATGGCGACGACGATGACTATCTGTCGCTCTTCGACCAATTGCGTACGGCGTGGCACGAGGACCTGCCTAACCTGCAGAACATCGTGGTTGTTCAGATCCGTCCAGGGTGCGGTCCAGATGGACACGAGAAGATCCGAGACATGCAGCGTAAACTCGAGTACCGTCACCCAGACGTCATCGTCCACGCCGCATCGGGTCTACCATTTCATGACGGTTGCCACTACGGTACCGACGGCTATGTAACCCTCGGTGAGCAACTCTACAACATCTACAAGATCAACGAACTTGCCGTACCACCAGGCAAATATTCTACCTCGCCAACCATCACTGCGGCAACGTGTGTTGATAAACCCTGCAACAATGTGCGACTTATGTTTAAGAGGGCAGACAGACTTCGCATGACGCCTGATGTGTCGATAGGGGGCTTTATGCGCACCGCCCGTGATGCGTTCTATGCGAACAGCGATCCCACAATGCTGCCTCTTGCCGTCAACGTAACCGATGATGCCGTTGAGCTACAGTTTGCAAGCCCTGTATCTCGAGTGACCTACATCCCGGCAAAGAACTACTCTACTAATCCAACCACCTACGAAGGCCCGTGGCTTGTCACAGAACGTGGTGTTGGCGTGATCACGTTCAACAATGTTGATGTGCAACCACTGTCGGTTGCCGAAGAAGAGATAGTTGCAGAGGAACTGGGTATTGGACAGTGGGAGCAAGGCAACGTGATCGTTGATCTGCGAGGAAGGGTAGTAGCCAGTTCCAAGGAAGAGATCCAGAGATTGCCCTCCGGAGTCTACGTAGCACGGGTTGCAGGCAGGACAGCGAAGATGGTTGTCGTGCAGTAGAAGGCAATTCCGAATTCGCTATTTTCGCACATGGCATGGTTCCTCAGAAAAAACAAAAACATCGCTCCGGAGCAACAGCTTCGGGAGATGCCGGACGGACTCTGGACAAAGTGTCCGGAGTGTACAACGATCATCTATCGCAAAGAGCTGGAAGAAAACGCATATACATGCCCCAAGTGCGATCACCATTTTCGCATCGGGAGTAGCAAGTACGTAGATGTGCTCATCGATCATGGTTCATGGATTGAAACGGATAAGAACGTGCGCTCGGCAGACCCACTGGAGTTTGTCGATACAAGACCATACAAGGCCCGACTTAAGGAAGCGTATTCACGCACAGATCTGCCCGATGCTGTTACAACAGGCACAGGTGCAGTTCACGGAGTCCCAATTGCGTTTGGCTGCATGAACTTTGGTTTTATCGGTGGCTCGATGGGCTCAGTTGTTGGCGAGAAATTTGTCAGAGCAGGACGTCGCGCACTAGAAATGCAAGCCCCCTTCGTGTTCATCTCTGCATCCGGCGGTGCGCGCATGCAAGAGGCCGCGCTCTCACTCATGCAGATGGGAAAGACCAGCGCCTTCTTGTCCGAGCTCGCAGAAAATCGACTGCCCTATATCTCCATTTTGACAGACCCAACAACAGGGGGCGTATCAGCCTCCTATGCAATGCTTGGTGATGTAATCGTTGCAGAACCAAAGGCCCTTATAGGATTTGCCGGACCGCGTGTGATTGAACAAACCATTCGTCGCAAACTCCCCGAAGGCTTCCAGCGCTCAGAGTTCCTCTTAGAGCACGGCTTCGTAGATATGGTTGTTCATCGCAGAGACCTCAAACGTCAGCTCGCAACCGTGCTTTCGCATTTGATGAAGGTGTGAAGACGAAATGACGAATGGCGAATGACGAATGGCAAATGGCGAATGACGAATGACATAGCGGGGCAGGGTCACGCCATGGCGTGAACAGCGCGACCTGTAAATTGGTTTTTCAGTTTTCTGATTTTAGATGAGCATCGCAATCCGTTTCCTTTTTGCACTGATTGTCTGTCTAACGCCGGCCATATCAGATTGTCAGCTATTGCCTAGAGTTGGTGTTCGGCTTTGGTCAATAGGCTTCGATAAAGAGTATTCTACTGGTGCCATCGACTACGCACCAGTTACTGATCTTGTGTTTTCAGGTAATCGAAATGGAGAAATACGGGTAATTCGCGGAGGAACAGGAGAACTGATTGATAGACTTCGAGTGAATACGAGACTGTATGGCGGTCAACAACTGAACTGTGTCATGGATGTTTCATGCACAACTGACGGTAGGTTATTGAGCGTGGTCGTGACGAACATTTTCGATTACTTCCCTAGCGATTCGATTCAGTCCAACATTTTTGTAGTTGAGTATCCTTCTGGCAAGATCTTATACGATAGTCTCTATAATCGAAAGTTTGGGATTTCGAATAGTGGAGTGGAGTATCTTAAAGCGGAGATCTCGCCGCATGGACGATATCTGGCTTTGCCAAATAATCCGAATGGAATTGACCTACAACATTGGGGTTGGCATAGAGTTTTAGATATTCATCGAGGTACGTCGGTTGTTCTTGATTCAATCAGCGTAATCGGCAATTTTGATGACTCTGAGAGTTCGTTTGTTTGCGCAGTCGAACTACCTGAGACTAGTCCACGCATACCGAATCGAATCGCGCTATGGAACGTAAACGACCTGTCGGAACCTCCCAGATATTATGACTCTTACGGTACTCCACGCATATCTGCTGACGGGCGCTATTTGATGACTCTAGGCTATACACTCGACTATCCAGGCGCTGCGGACGTAATTGATGTTGGCTCTGGGAAGGTGATATGGCATTTAGGTCCGAAGAGCGTTGCTATGAATGTAAGTCCTTTTTGGCCGGGTTTCATGTGGGCGGAGGATGCTAGTAAGTTCATTCTCTCATGCCCTTTGTGTTCTCCTGGAGATTGGGTTGGTAACATCATATTCAATTATGGAGACTCGATTCCTACCGCAAATATGTCCCGAACTGTCCCATTTTACGGACACGGAAAGTCTCTTGATTATGGCCTTGGCTCAGCTGCTACACCTGATCTGTCTATTGGATTATCGAATCGCGGAGACTCTGTTCTTGCAGTGGCGCTCAATATGCTCGTGGGTGTAAACGACGTCCTAGTAAAGAGAGTTGAGAGCGTCTACCCAAACCCAACCAAGGGAGAAATACACATACGTTGCGAGAAGTTGGTTGATGCCCGCCAATGGAATGTAGTGAACATCGCTGGAGAAACGGTTGCGCAAGGTGAGTTTCGTAGTAATGAAGTGGGGAATTCTGAAGAAGGATTGATTTCTCTGCCACATTTTCTTGCATCTGGAATGTATGTTGTTACCGTTACCGACGCAATGAAATCGCCACTTTGTTCGCATATGGTGCTGAAGCACTAGCCTGTTTACTTGGGTTGCGCGACCGGGCATGCTATCGCGCGACCGGGAAGCGTCGCGTCGCCGACGCGACGCTACTCCAACCAATACGTCTTCATCATACCCTTGCCCTTTACCTCGATCGATCCACGCTCGTGTAGGGTCACGGCATGCCGTGACCCTACATTGACCGCATTTGCGAATTGAATTCGTCCGGGTTCTGACGTTGATTCCATCCTGCTCGCCACAGTCACGGTGTCGCCCCATACATCATATTGCATGCGTTGCGTGCCGATGACACCGGCGGTGACCGGGCCGCAGTGTATACCGATCCTAACCTTGATATCGCCAATGTCTTTTGTCCATGACGTGTCGCCAAGAGCAGGGGGCATGGTGATCACGAGTGCGTCGAGTGATGCGATCATGTCAAGCGCGCATGTTGCAGCATTATGAACAGTGTCATCCTGAGCGTCAGCGAAGGACCTAAACGACACAGCCATATAGCTATCACCGATGGTTTTGATCTTGACCACGTTGTGTCTTTCGCAAACTGTATCGAGCGAGGTGAATATCTGCTCGAGCAAATGCACAACGTGACCCGATGGAATGCGATCGGAGATGGTTGTGAATCCAACGATGTCCAGAAAGATGACCGCGGCATTATCATAGTGATCATTGACCTGCTCTCCCCTTGCTACTCTATCTGCAATGTGCTTTGGCAGCGTTGAGTGCAACACAGCCATGTGCTTCTGATGCTCGCGTTGGACTACATCGATCTCGCGCTGCTTTGCCTGCATGGCAAGTTTTGTTGCCGTGTCCTTGCCGTTGATCTCTTCGGTGATGCGCGTGAATTCGTTGTTGTGTTCAACGTATCCGGAAAGGTTGTTCTGCTTGAGAGCCAGGTCACGCAAAGCCTTGTGTGTGTCGGCCTCTTGCCCGCGCATTCCATGCTTGACTGCTTCAGCCAGTGCGCTCTGCAGTGTCAAGGCAGCACCGTCGAGGTCGCCGCTGCGTTCTTGCAATGTTGCACGGTGTAGTTCACGACTGATCCGCGTGCTGGGCTCATCGATCTGCATGGCGTCCATGGTCTGAAGGAGTGCCTGTAACTCGGCATCAGAGCCTAAATCTCGGTATACAGCTACGATGTTGCCGGTGACGCGTGCCACACCGCTGCGCTCTCCAAGCACTTGATGAATCGCTAGTGCGCTTTGGAAGTGTGCCGATATTGCCGGTGACGAGTGCCACGCCACTACGTTCTCCGAGCTCTTCATGAAGCGCTAGCGCGCGGTGGTAGTACCTGAGCGCCTCGGGGTAGTCGCCTGTGCCGAAGTACACGTTGCCGATGCTGCCCGTGACGGCTGCCACGCCTCTGCGGTTGCCGAGTTCTTCATAAATCGCTAGCGCGCGTTGGAGGTGACTCAGCGCCTCCGGGTAGCCGCCTGTGTCGCTGTGCACGGCGCCGATGTTGCCGGAAACAGATGCTACGCCGCTGCGGTCGCCGAGCTCTTCATGGAGCGCTAGCGCGCGGTGGCAGTGACTGAGCGCCTCGGTGTAGTCGCCGGTCATGCCGTGCACATTGCCGATATTGCCGGTGACGAGTGCCACGCCACTACGTTCTCCGAGCTCTTCATGAAGCGCTAGCGCGCGGTGGTAGTACCTGAGCGCCTCGGGGTAGTTGCCGGTGCTAAAGTGCACGCTGCCGATGTTGCTTGCAACGGATGCAACGCCGCTGCGTTCGCCAAGTTCCTCGTGCATTGCCAGAGCGCGGTGGTAGTGCTCAAGCGCTGCTGGGTAGTTGCCGGTGTTGTTGTGCACATGTCCGATGTTGCCAGTGACGCGTGCCACGCCGCCGCGATCTCCGAGCTCATCATGAATCGCTAGCGCTCGTTGGAAGTCACTCAGCGCCGCGGAGTAGTCGCTTCGGAGTAAAAGTGCCCAGCCGCGGGAGCGGCTCGCCACTGCCTCGGTCTCCGGAGTGGCGAGGCCATCGAGTTCTGCAGCATAACGCAGGATGGCCTCGGCATCGCTTGTGGCGACTGCCTTTCTGATGTCTTCTTTTATCTCATCGAAGGTGCGAGGGGACATGGGGGGAAGTTACGGGGTTACGGGGTTACAGGGTTACAGGGTTACGGGGATACGGGGTTACAGGGATACGGGGATACGGGGTTACGGGTAGCGCGAGAGCATGCTGTCGCGCTGAGGTTACGCGGTTACAGGGTTACAGGTAGCGCGAGAGCATGCTCTCGCGC
>JAPLFN010000005.1 GCA_026390655.1 Candidatus Kapaibacterium sp. | reverse complement strand
CGGGGTGTTGAATCATGCAACAGTGAACTCCGTGACCACTCTATGGAGAGAGGCATCAACGTTCATCATTTTCTTCGTGCTCCTGCTCATGATAAGTGCGAAGCTCACCGTTGTCTCAGTGGGCATAGCACTGGGTGGGCTTCTGCTGATCCGCACGCTGACTAAGGTCTTGCGTCGTTACGGCTCACGGCTTCAGTCTGCCCAGGCAGATTACACGTCTACGTTGCAAGAGACTGTATTGGGTATCCGCGTTGTAAAAGGGATGGGAGTAGAGCCATACGTGGTCAAGCGTTTCATGTCGCAAACTGCCGGATACGTGCATCGGGCGTTACGCAATACCCGCGTTATGGGGCTTATCCCGGTTGTGAATGACACGTTTGGGATCCTTGCTCTCGTAAGCGTGTTTTACATTGGGGGCGTAGAACGCGCAAGCGGAACGATCACACCGTCGAACCTCATGACATTCCTCTTCCTGCTCTTTGGTCTCATGCAGCCGATTAGCGTTATCGTAAACACAATCGCGCAGATGCAGCGGGGCATTGCAGCCGGTGCCAACGTAGCGTCAGTTCTTGATGAAGAGCCCCTGATCTCATCTGGGAATACTGAGGCCTCCCTGCTCGCACCACATCTGTCTGTTCGCGATCTGAGCTTTTCGTACGGTACAACCGAAGTGATCAAGCACGTTTCTTTTGACATTCATAAAGGAGAGACGGTGGCACTCGTTGGGTCGTCCGGAAGTGGGAAGTCTACGATGTTAGATCTCTTGCTTCGATTTTACGACCCACAGTCAGGACAGATACAGCTTGATGGGGTTGATATTCGCACTCTAGACCTTCCGTCCTACCGCCACCTCTTCGGCGTGGTGTCGCAAGAGACAATTCTGTTTAATGACACTATTAGCAACAACATCTCTCTAGGTGACGAACGGGCAGATAGCACACGCGTGCTACAGTCTGCCACCATAGCACACGCGAATGAATTTATAGCGGACATGCAAGAAGGATACGATACGGTCATTGGCGATCGCGGCATGCGTCTATCCGGCGGACAGCGTCAGCGTATAGCTATTGCGCGCGCACTTTACCGCGAACCGCAGATACTATTGTTTGATGAGGCTACATCGGCACTGGACACCGAATCTGAGCGTATGGTGCAAGACGCGATCGATGATGTATTGGCTAATCGGACAGCAGTGATCGTGGCGCACAGACTCTCAACTATTGTCAACGCAGATCGTATTATCGTTTTTGATCAAGGCATGATAGCCGAAGAAGGCACGCATGCGGAGCTTCTCCAGAAGGGCGGCGTGTACTCCCGTCTCCACGCACTCCAATTTGCCAACGCTTCTTAGCGGTTGCGGTACAGCGTGTACATCGGCGATTCTACATGCATTGAATATTGCGATCCAAGGATGGTGCGAACACGTACCTGCTCTACTGTTGCAATGGATGGGTGATAGTAAACAATCCATGATGCCCCCCGGAGAGCTTCAACGAGCGGTTCGTCAATGAGCTGCTTTGGCATTTCCACTGGAACATAGCGGTAACGATCTCGCCCTCCCGTCATCCAGCCTCGCGAGTACCAGTCGAGCTGACCATTCAATGCGTCTGCACTCGATCCATCATGATAGAGATACACAAACGAACGAACCGCAAGCGTGTCTTCATCGAGCGCAGCCGCTACGGCTCTGCCGCCCGCAATCGCAGTGGGATTTCCTCGAAGAACGACCAGCAGTGAAGCCACTATCGCTAGACCGACGGCTCCATACAATACAGGTGTGTACAGATAGATAGCGGCCGTCATCCGTCGTTTCGTAGACCTCATGGAAATGAAGGCGAACGTGGAAAGACCAACAACACCGAGCATTCCCAGAACAAGGTGATATCGTGAAAGTGTCACATGCAACACGCTCGAAAGGACAAACCACATCGATGCTATGATTACAGCCCCGTATAGTCCCAAGAGAACTCCGGGACGTTGCATCTTCTTGATCGACTCAACAGCAAAGAGTGCAAGTATGGCGGAGGGAGGAACAACATAAAGAATGGTAAGCGCTGAACGGTACGGGTCAACAATTTGAACAAGCAACCCAAGAATGAGCCAGCCTGCAAGAATCCACGTGACGTGTTCTGAGGAATCAGGCCTATGCCCGCGCTTCAGCAACGCAAGAACGAGCCAGAAAAGCGACGCGACGAGTAAGGGGCTTGCCTCTGCGACCATGAGGAGAATTGAGAGTGGTCCGCGCCTTGCGAAGCCATTATCCATCAGAGCAAAATCACGCGCCACGTCATATGGCAGCAACAACAACCACGGAACGGCCGATACAAGGCCTATCGCAAGTGCCGTCAATGCAAGCCCTCGGCGTTTCGATACTTTGACCATCACAAGACCAAAGACAGCTACAATCATCGCAGGTACAGGAGAGCAAAGCAAGGCCCCTGCGAGGCCCCCTGCATAGAGTACCATGGAAAGAAGAGTATCGCGAAAAGTTGTACTAGAAGGAAACCGCGTCGAGGCCCACAACGCGAGAAGTGCAAAGGCAAGAAACGGCATCTCGGAGGTTGCCTGACGTCCGAACGTGATAAGAGGAAGACTCGTCCCCACAAGTACCATTGCGAGCACAGCACTATTGAACGTCACTATACGACGAGCTAACAGATACGTAGTACAACACACCACAAGACCGGAGAGGATCGCAAACCACCGCATTGCAAGAGGTGCATGGCCAAATGCGAAGATGCCAAGTGCTGAAGCCCAGGGAACGAGAGGGGCGGAATGGACGTGAGCTATCCCATGTTGCACAACGGCGCTAGCATCTATTGCGATGAGCCCCTCCGGCGAGGGTTGAATCTCAACCGATGTGAGGCGCATTACGTACAACCCGAGGATAGCAAGGATCGTAGCAACCACGGTATGTTGGCGAGCCGTCACGGGACGATAAAGATAGCGCGAGGCGAAAAGCTAACGATGAGCATCACGATTGACAGCCAACCTACCACTTGCCTTCCCGGCGAGAGTGGCGCGGGGTCGGGAATCTCAGCGTGATCAATCTTGATAACGAATCGAACGAGGAACATCCAAAAGATCCACAGCTCACCCATATGAAAAAGCCATGGAGTTGTCTCGATCATGCGTCCCAGTTGAGGATAGATGTTTGTTTGCAGCCACATGATCCACGGCTCTGCATACGGCTCGGCAAGTAGGACATATACGATATTGAGCATCGAGAAGATGGCGAACGCAAATAGGATCCACCACAGTACGCGGGCAACCGCATGCTGTTTCTTGCCGAGGAGGGCGTACAGGACGTGACCACCATCGAGTTGGCCAAACGGTAGCATATTGAGTGCAGTTACGAATAAGCCAAACCAACCAACGCACAGGAATGGATAGTGATAGATCTCATTCATTGGGGGAAGCGTTACTATACCTGAGAAAGCCCACCGAAGGCTACTGAAGAGTAAGGTGTCACCAAACGTCATGCCTGAAGCCGGAATCTCCTTGAGTGTGGCATACGTGGGATGAATGCCATAGAGATATTCAGGGCCGGGCAGAGTTACGATCCCAACGATGAGAATCACCATGCAAACAACGAAGCCTGCCAGGGGTCCGGATACGCCCACATCAAACAATGCATTGCGGGTTTGTAGTGGCGACTTTGTGCGTATCACCGCACCGAACGTCCCGAACGGCATCACGGTAGATGGCACCGGTATGAAATACGGAAGGGTGGCATCAATTCCATGCCACCTTGCAGCGAAGTAGTGACCGAACTCATGTGTCGCCAAGAATGACATCACGAGAAGTGCATAGGTGAGGCCAAAGGACCAGTTTTCAATGACAAAGGGGTCCTTCATCATCCACTGAGCACCGGCCATCATACATGTAACGAACGTGGCCACAAACAATCCGGCATGCAGAAGTACGCGTCGATATCCCACTGGCTACTCCGGACGCATTTGCGGGAAGAACAACACGTCGCGGATCGAATCATTGTCTGTAAGCAGCATAACGATACGATCAACGCCCACCCCGAGTCCGGCCGTTGGCGGCAGACCAACCTCTATCGCCCGGAGGAAATCCTCGTCAACGATCATCGCTTCATCGTCTCCGGCCGCACGGATCTGCGCCTGCTCTTCAAGACGGGCACGTTGATCAATGGGATCATTCAATTCGGAAAACGCATTTGCCACTTCCTTACCCATGATGAACAGCTCAAAGCGTTCTACGAGCCCCTTTTCCGTTGGATGCGCCTTTGCAAGGGGGCTCATCTCTACCGGATAGTCCATGATAAACGTTGGTTGTATGAGATGGGGCTGTACAAGTACACTAAAGATCTCATCGAGGATCTTCATGGCGCTGGCCGCAGAATCAACGTCAACATTTAACTCGCGTGCGGCTGCAAGGAGTTGCTCACGCGAAAGTCCGCGCAGATCCTTGCCCGTATACTTCGTAAAGAGATCAAACATTTTTGCTCTCGCAAACGGTCTTGCAAAAGAAAGTTCGGTCTCTTGATAGACGATGTTCTCAGAACCACACGTTTCCGACACGATCGATGAAAGCATCTCTTCCGTCATGTCCATCATCCACAAATAGTCTTTGTAGGCTACGTAGATCTCCATCGATGTGTACTCGGGATTATGGGTCTTATCCATCCCCTCGTTGCGGAAGTTCTTTGAGATCTCGTAAACGCCTTCAAAGCCCCCTACTATGAGCCTTTTGAGGTACAGCTCATCTGCGATGCGCAGGTAAAGATCCACGTCAAGCGCATTGTGATGTGTAGTAAAGGGGCGAGCTGTTGCACCACCGTAGATCGGCTGCAGGATAGGAGTTTCTACCTCTAGCCACCCTCGCTCGTCGAAGAAACGACGCATGGCTGTGATGATTCTCGATCTCTTGATGAACGTTTCTTTTATTTGAGGATTGGCAATAAGATCCAGATACCGCATCCGATATCTCTGTTCCTTGTCAGCGATCGCATCATAACGCGTAACCGTACCGTCCTCAGCAACTTCTTCCTTCCCAACCGGTACGGGGACGATGCACTTCGTAAGCATCGTTAAAGAACGAGCGTGTACGCTGATCTCACCCATTCGTGTGCGAAAGACAAAGCCTTCTATGCCAATGATATCACCAATGTCAAAGAGACGCAGTCGATCATAAACATCACCCAGGTCGTCTTTTTTGAGATAGATCTGAATACGTCCGGTCACATCTTGAATATGGCAGAAGGTTGCCTTGCCCATCTTCCTCATCGCCATGATCCGGCCGGCCACGGAGACAGCTGCGAGGGCATCCGGCTGTTCATCATTGAACGTTAAAAGGATCTGTTGAGCGTGATGAGTCCGATCGTAGGATGCCGGGAACGGATTGACGCCTAGGGCGCGGAGTTCGTGGAGCTCTTCAATTCGGCGTTCTTCTTGGTCGTTGCGTTGAATGGTCGACATGTCTAGATAATCCTGGCGTGATAGCGACAACAAAGGGCAAAGATATGATGGAGTTTCGCCATCTTTTCCTATTCTTCGCAATGTCAAAGAAAGAGAGATCAGAACGCACGGACAGTGAGCTTCGATCAAGAGCTATTGAAATAGCTCTTGAGGCGTTCTTTACTGTTGGCTATTCGCAGACCACCGCCGATGCCATCGCTAAGGAGCTACAGGTCTCAAAGAAGAGGCTATATCAGCTATTCCCGTCGAAAGAGGACCTCCTGCACGCTGTTGCCGTACACGTAATGCAGATCATCGAAGATCTGACTGACAAGCTGTACAATGATCACGCACGGCCGGTAGATGAGCGCGTCTCGGCTCTTGTGACACAGATCTCTCCACACTATGCTCGCTTTCGATCTCCACGCATACTCAAGGACATTCAACGTAACGCTCCAAACGTTTGGAGTGAGATTGATGCCTGGCGCCAGATTCGATACTTGAGGTTCCGTGCGATCATCGATGACGGGATCGCTCAGGGTGAGATCCGAACAGATGTAGGTGTTGAGGACATATTGGCTGTGTATTCTGTAATGGTGAACAAATGCATGGACTATGCCACGTATGAAGACACGGACGTGTCATCCGTTGAGCTTTACCGCGGTCTGATGGATGTGTTCTTCAAGGGGATTCTTGTCTCAAGCGTCATTGCATCCAAGTCATCAGATCACCCGATTGAGTTTGCCCCGCGAAAAGAGATCATACGCGAGGCGGAAGCGCTTTTCTATCGGTATGGCTACTCCAAAACCACTACGGACGATATTGCCAAAGAAGCCGGAGTCTCGAAACGAACGCTCTATGAGAGGTACCCTAGAAAATCAGACCTATCATTGGCCGTTCTGCTTCAAGCGGCTCGCGATCTTAAGGGCCTATGCAATGAGCTCAGCTTCGACGAAACCGAATCTTACGTTGCAAATCTTCAGCGTCTGATCCTCGGCTATACGTCTGTGCTTGGTAGATTCTCAATACCGTTTATGCTTGACCTTCAAGCGCACACGCCTGCTACATACGAGAGCCTGATGCGATGGCGGCGTCGCTTCTTGGCGGGCGAAATCCAGCGTGCATTAACTTCGGGACAACACTTGGGTCTAATCCGGCATGACCTGGCTCTGACTAGCACCGTGCTCGTCTTACGAATAGCGATCGAGAATCTTCTCGTGCCAGACGCTCGCGCGTCGATGGCAAACGTCTCTGCCCCGCCGATCAGTGCTGTTTGCTCCGTGCTGCTCTCTGGGATCTCGCCTCGAACAGGACGATCCCCGCTGCAACCGAAGCATTAAGCGAGGCAACGTGACCCATCATTGGGATTTCCACGAGCACATCGCACACTGCTTGAACACTAGGGTGAAGTCCTTCGCCCTCGTTGCCTACAACGATCACAACGGGCCCAGAGTAGATGTTGTCTGTGTACACCGCTGTTGCGGGAACTGCCGTACCGATTATGCGCCAACCAACGCTCTTGCAATACTTCAGAGCCTCTGATACTCTCGCAACTTTTGCAATAGGCAAATGTTCTAACGCACCCGCTGATGCCTTAACAGCAACGGGTGTTACGGGTGCACTAAACTTGACGGGCAATATCATTCCGAATGCGCCAGAGCCCTCCACGCTTCTCGCAATTGCGCCGAGATTATGAGGGTCCGTAATCCCGTCGAGCACAACAACAATTGGATCAGATGAAGAGTCACGAGCCCCTTTCAGAAGCGTTTCGAGCGTAACAGGATCCTTAACTGGTCGAATAGCGATAACGCCTTGAGCATCGTTCGGTGCAAGTCCGAGCTGCTTTTCCAAGACTTGAAATTTTCGACGATCCATAATGCTGCATTGAACGCCTGCACGTGAAGCAAGCGCTCTGATTTGCGCTATGGGCCCGGCGTCATCATTACCAAAGGCGAGGAAGATCTTCTCAACAGGCGTCTGAGCCTCAATTGCCTCAACGATGGCTCTGCGACCCACGATGTATCTCTCTGTTTCAATCTCTGATGAACTCACAGCAGACCTTCCATAATCTCGGAGAAGGATTCTCCAAATGAAGCCATGTCCATAAAGGTTGTATACAATGGCGCAGGTGCAAGACGTATGACATTCGGTGTGCGCCAGTCTACAATTATGCCTCGAGCAATAAGTGCATCAAAGATCTCTTTGCCGTGCCTTTCAAACTGGATGCTGAGTTGTGCACCACGATCCGCGCGCGTTGCCGGCGTGATAATGCGGATCCATGGACGCGAGCCAATTGCGGCTGTTACAACACGTTCCGCAAAGCCTGTCAGCTCATTGCGTTTTGTAGAGATCCGATCTATACCGGCTTCCATAAACGTCTCAAGAGAAGCACGCAATGCGGCCATTTGCAAAACCTGCGCATTTGAGAGCTGCCAGCCGTCCGCGCCAATTGTTGGCTCAAACTGATGCTCCATTGCAAAACGTGTGGCTTCGTTGTTTCCCCACCAACCTGCTAGTCTCGGAAGATCTGGCCGGTCTGCGAATCGCTCGTGCACGAAAAGTCCACCTACTGCCCCAGGTCCCCCGTTGAGATACTTATACGAGCACCATACGGCAAAATCAACGTCCCATTCGTGTAAAGAAAGCTCAACGTTCCCTATCGCGTGAGCAAGGTCGAAGCCCACTATTGCACCCACGCTATGAGCCGCTTTAGCGATGGCAGCCATATCGAAACGCTGACCGGTGTAAAAATGAACCCCGCTAAACAAAACCAACTCCGTTGTTGCACCATGCTCCATGATTGCATCGATGATCTGCCGTGTTGACAGCGTATCCGTCCCAGGAAGCGGCTGAATCTCCACCATTGCTTCTTCGGGCTCGAAACCGTGAAGGCGGACTTGACTTTCCACAGCGTATCTATCAGAGGGAAACTCGTGACCCGCCA
The DNA here is from genome assembly GCA_026390655.1 of Candidatus Kapaibacterium sp. GTDB lineage: Bacteria > Bacteroidota > Ignavibacteria > Kapaibacteriales > Kapaibacteriaceae > UBA10438. Next base: position 21,790 of record JAPLFN010000005.1, on the reverse strand, counting down.
TAATGATCTTGTTGCGCTCTGAGGTAGGCCTGTAAAACGTTGTCATCATGAGATGAAGATTCACAGTCAATGTGTTCATCGCCACAACCTCATGTGTCTTGGCACCAACGAGCATGGCAAGGGGCTCCGCAAACCACCTATGGTATGAAAACCACGGCCGGCGGGCATGGAAATGGCCTTCTACACCAAGAGAGCGCCAATCTTCCAGTTCTTCGAGAATGTATTGTTGAGCTCGAAGAGGCTGAAGCCCAAGTGAGTTGCCACAAAAATAAAGGACGTCTTTTCCGTCATGTTGCGGAAAACAGAACTGTGATCGGAATGACGCTAAAACATCTACAGAGTCAAGGCTAGAAGCCTCCGCTCGCAGTGTTTCATGGTTAAATGTGGTAACGTTCATATCAAACTCAGGTCTATTCGTTCAGTGAAGTTGTTGTATGTCGCTATCGCCGAAGGTGCTAATTTGCGTTTTCTTTTATCAACGGAGGGCTGGATGCATAGATCACGGGTTTCGAACGTCGCCCTTATTGCGATAGTGACACTCGTGTTGACTAGCTGCAAGGCCTTTAATTATCTCGACCGTAGCCGGACAATGTCGATGTCTTGCGTAACCAAGAACGACTCGTGGATGAACGCAGCAGCAGCGATCTTTGATCAGAATGGCTACACAGTTATTGAACGGAACAACGAAGAAGGGGTGATCGTTGCACAGGACTCCATTGATCAAGTGGAATACCGATATACTATGCTTGTGCGGACCTGGCGAGTGCAGCACCAGAATGATTCAGTCTTTGTGGACGTGTATTCAGTATCGACCCGAATGGATGGCAGTGACGTTACCCAAACCTGGGACAAAAAATGGTCGGGCGAACAGGTCAAGTCTTGGATGCGCCCAATTTTAACGTCGTTTGAGTCTGCCTGTGGTTTAGGAAGCCCCCTTACGCCTACGACGCGTTAGTGTGCTAATGGGATAGGTCTAGACCGTCCGGGACCTCGATCTCCATCATCATCATGGCTGAGGCCACGGTTTTGCCCTGAGCGTCGAGTTTGAGTGAGACGGTTCCGCCGCCACCAAGGATGTTATTGAGTACGAAGTTGATTGCCCAGAGATTGGGCATTTCGTATCGCTCAACGGAACCGTGGCAGACCCCTTTAAAGTAGTCTTTGACACGTTCAGTGGTTAAAACGTCCCTAATGATGGGGTACCATTCCTCTTTGTAGGCAATAACGCCACAGTTTGCAGCGTCACCTTTGTCGCCGCTGCGGGCGTGTGCGATCTGAGCCAGGGTGATCTTCATCCCGCAAAATACGGTAACTTTGCTGTCCACAAGGACAAGCGGCACTACAACTGCCAGGAGATTATATGAATCGTGTCATGTTCAAGTCCAAGATCCACAGAGCCCGTATCACCCAGGCCGATCTCTACTACGAAGGCAGCCTGACGATTGACGAGGAGCTCATGGAGGCTGCCGACCTCATAGCATACGAAAAAGTGTCTGTGGTGAACATCAACAATGGCGAGCGTTTCGAAACGTATGTCATCCCGGGAACCCGCGGAAGTCGTGATATCTGTCTCAACGGAGCTGCCGCTCGTAAGGGGCATGTGGACGATGAAATCATCATTATAAGCTACACAACACTCCCGGACGCGGAGGCACGTGCTTATCAGCCGACGGTGGTGCTCGTCGACAAGAACAACGACCCGGTTTCGACGTCCTCCAGTGTTGACGCATACACACACCTGCCACGGCATAATTAAGGCATGACAGGACATCGTGAACTCGCGGTCGCCATTCTTGCGGCCGGGCAAGGTAAACGCATGGGCAACCCGGATCTGGCAAAGGTTCTGGCGCCGTTGTGTGCTAAGCCCCTTCTTGGATATGTCCTCGAACAAGCAAACGAACTCAACCCGAGCCATGTTGTGGTCATCATCGGTCATCAGCGCGATGCAGTGCGTGACTACGTAACATCAGTTGCACCGAGTGCTACGTGCGTTGTTCAGGACCAACAGCTGGGTACAGGCCACGCTGTCCAACAGACGGAGCCTGTGTTGGCCAACCTTGATGTCGACGTTATCATACTTAGCGGCGACGTACCGTTACTTACGGCTTCTACGCTCAAAGAGTTGGTCACTCGGCATAGGCGCATGCGAGCCGTGGCCACGGTGCTGACCGCCAAGGTTCCCGATCCAACAGGATACGGCCGCATCATTCGTAATGCGGACGGCAACCTCACCGCCATCGTTGAGCACAAGGACGCAACGCCCAGCCAACTAGCCATTGATGAGATCAACTCCGGCGTCTACATCGTACATTCAACGGAGCTCTTCAGGGCATTGTCTCGCGTAAAGAATTCAAACGCCCAAGGCGAGTATTATCTCACTGACATCATCAACATTCTACAGCGCAACAACTTTGTTGTGGAAGCTTGGTGCGCCCCGTCGTGGGAAGAACTGCACGGCATCAACACAGTTGCTGATCTTGAACGTGCAGGCATGATCATGGAAGAACGGAGTACCGTATGATTAACGCCGTGGATCACATCGGCATCGCCGTTATGGACCTCGAAGCAAGCATGGGGCTATATAAGACCATCTTCGCCGTTGCGGAGTTTCATCGTGAAAAGGTTGAAGAGCAAGGCGTGGACATCGCGTCGTTCTCTCTCAATGGCGTGCGAATCGAGCTGACCGCTCCACTTCATGATTCCTCGCCGATTGCCACATTCATAGCGAAGCGTGGCGAAGGGATTCATCACATTGCTTTCCATACAGATGCGATAGGCGACGATCTTCAACGGCTACATTCGAGCAACGTTCGATTGATCAACACTGAGCCACAGAATGGCGCACACGATATGCTCATTGCATTCCTACACCCCAAGTCTACCGGCGGTGTGCTCATGGAACTTTGTTCGGAGAAATAGACATGGCAAGATTGACGCTCGTTCGTCACGGTGAATCACAATGGAATCTAGAGAACCGCTTTACAGGTTGGGTTGACATCGACCTAACACCGAAAGGCGAGCTGGAAGCAGCAGCTGCAGGGAGAACGTTGATAGGAGTTCCTATTGACGTGCTTTTTACTTCAGTGCTCACGCGTGCTATCCGCACAGCCGAAATCGCATTTGCCGAAGCAGGAATCATCGATGTGCCTGTACACCGGGATCAAGCCCTCAATGAACGTCACTACGGAGACCTCCAAGGCCTCAATAAGGCTGAGACGGCTGAGAAGTATGGCGCTGATCAGGTTCATGCATGGCGCCGATCGTATGACATTCCACCGCCCAACGGCGAGTCGCTCAAAGACACGCAAGCCAGAGTAGCCCCCTACTATGAAAGTCAGATCGTTCCACTACTCAAAGCTGGGAAGAATGTGCTCGTTGTTGCCCATGGCAATTCACTGCGGGCACTTGTGATGTTTGTGGAACATCTCACGCCAGAACAGATACTCAAAACGGAGATCGCCACGGGCGTTCCCATCACCTATGAACTTGACAAGGATCTTCACGTTGTCAGCAAGACCATTCTCGATCCAAAGACTGCCTAGACAGCTAGCAGTTGCCGTAGTATTTCTCGTTGCATTCGCATCGGGTACGGCACAACAACAATCCCCTGTCCTGCGTGCAATGAAGGCAGAGCTTGATCGTACGATGACGAAGCTCAGGGACAAGCCTACACCACCATACTTTCTCTCGTATGCTGTAACGGAAGTTACGTCTACTGTGATCGCCGCTTCGATGGGCTCACTCGACATTGACGTTACGTCCAAGAGTCGCATTCTCGATGTGGATCTCCGAGTTGGCTCGTACAAGCTTGATAATACACGCAGCATACGTGGTGTAGCATTTGAGATGGGAAGGGGCACACGTGGCGTTGAGATGCCAATGGGCGATGACGAACGTGCTTTGCGGAGCGTTATCTGGTCGGCTACCGACAAAGCATTCCGATCTGCTGCAGAACGATATGGAAAGGTCCTCACGAATTTGCAGGTGAAGGTTCGAGAAGAGGACACTTCGTCAGACCTGTCCCATGAGCGCGCCTATGTTTCTGTAAAAGTACCCGTGCCTTTTGAGTTCGACACAGCGATGTGGAGAGACCGCGTTCGATCATTAAGTGCGATGTGTGCCGGGCAGGAGAACATCCTTACTGGCCGGGTGAGTTTTCAGGCCGACAGACTGGTGAAGTACGTTGTGAACTCCGAAGGCACAATGATTCAGTCTTCAGAGCCTATCGTAAAAATGTTCGTTATCGTCAAGAGCAAGGCCGAAGATGGCATGAGCCTTCCAATGTATGAGAGCTATTCGGCTTATGCCGTTGACAGACTTCCCTCTAAGAAACAAATGGAAGACGAAGTACGGAGACTTCTTGATGTTGCTAAGCGGCTCAGAACTGCACCGTTGCTCGAGACATACACCGGGCCTGCTATCCTCTCCGGCCGCAGTGCCGGCGTCTTCTTCCATGAGATCTTCGGTCACCGTGTTGAAGGTCATCGTCAGAAGGATGTGAATTCGAGTCAAACATTCAAGCCGTTCCTTAACAAGAAGATCCTTCCTTCCTTTATCAACGTGGTCTTTGATCCAACGCTTACATCTTTGCGTGGCAATGATATTGTTGGCGCATATGAATACGATGACGATGGAATTCCCGGACAACGCGTAGTAGCCGTGGACAGTGGAATCTTTAGAAACTTTTTAATGTCTCGCGCTCCAATTGAAAACTTCTCGACATCAAACGGACATGGTCGACGCCAGGCGGGTTTTAAGACAGTGTCCCGTCAATCAAACTTAATTGTGGAAGCGTCACAGACCGTACCTTATGACACGCTCGTAGCTATGCTCCGACGAGAGAGCCGCAGACAGAACAAAGAGTTCGGTCTACTGTTCGAGGACATTCAAGGGGGCTTTACGTTTACAGGACGCACGGTTCCGAATGCATTCAACGTTCAACCGCTCGTTGTCTACAAGATCTTCGCTGATGGACGCCCAAACGAACTTGTGCGAGGCGTAGACCTCATAGGAACGCCCCTTACAACCTTCAACAATATCGTATCAGCCGCGGATGACCTCGGCATCTTCAACGGCATCTGTGGCGCAGAGTCGGGCGGAGTACCAGTTAGCGCAAGCTCGCCAAGTCTCCTTGTTTCCACGATCGAAGTTCAGAAGAAGCAGAAGTCACAGGCAAAGCCGCCACTGTTGAGCGACCCATCACTACAGAACGCGGAAGGTCGCCCATGAAAACGATATTCACACTTGTGCTGTTTTGTACAGTAGCTCTATCAGCATCTGCGCAGCTCCTTAACGAGAACATGATCCTGACGGTGATGGACGCGGAGCAGCAACGATCAATTCGTCAGCTGAAACTCGGTGATTTAGCACGGCCGTATCATATTGAGTATCTCCTGCAAATCCGCAGATCTGCAAGCGTACATGCAGTATTGGGCACCATAGAAGACCTCGACTCAGGAATCGTGGCTACTCTTACTGTTCGTGTGCGTGTAGGGGGCTCCAAGTTTGACAACACGAATTTCTTTGATGTCAGCCTCGGCTTCTTTGGTTCTAGCGATGATGAAGAGGGCTTTAAAAATCGGCGGATCCCGTTTGAGATAACAGAAGCGAGTCTACGTCGAGAGCTTTGGCTTGCTACAGATGCATGCTTTAAACAAGCAGTAGAAGTATATGCCAAAAAGGAATCCACGTTAAAGAATCGGACACAGACGGACACGACGTGGGACTTTAGTCTCATGCCCGGCGAAGAATCGCAGGATCTTAGTTCCTCTCGTCTTACACCTGATGTTCCTTCAATGACTTGGCTGACGGAGAGACTAAGCGCGGTCTTCCGTGCGTATCCCTCTATTCAGAACTCACGTGTGGGCATGGAGGTTGTACCGAAGGAGACCTACTACTGCAATACCGAGGGTCGCAGGCTCCACAAGTTTGAGAGTTTCACAGGCATCGAAGTTGTCGCCACTACGCAAGCCTCTGACGGCATGCCCCTGGCCCAAACGTATTCTGCCTACGGTATTTCGCCTACGGACCTGCCTTCACCGGATTCACTAGAGCGCGTAGTCGCCATCGTAGCTGACCGTCTCGCTGCTCAGGTCAACGCTCCAACTATAGAAGCCTATTCAGGTCCGGTTCTCTTTGAAGGACAGGCTGCAGCAGGGATCATAGGTCAGTTCTTTGCCCCTAATCTTGTTGCGCAGCGCCAGCCCCTTTCAGAAGGTGGATTCTCCAGCAATGATCGCAGTCTTGCATTTCAGAATAAGATCGGCGCACGAGTGCTCCCCGAGTTTCTCAATGTTCGCGATATACCCTCGCGTGAGCGCGACAATGGACGCATCCTGGCTGGACATTATGCGATCGACGATGAGGGAATCCGTGCACAAGACGTGTCGCTCGTTGAGAAAGGATATCTCAAAGCACTTCTGTCTTCACGAGTTCCCACGAAGCGCATCAAGGCGAGCAATGGTCACCAGCGCGGTGGCGGCGCGATGTTCGGCGTGGTAGAAGTTTCTTGTTCTGATGCAAAGCGCAAGTTTTCATCGAGCGATCTTAAAAAGCGGTTACTGAAACTCGTAAAGGACAGAGATCTTCCGTACGGCATCATAGTCCGGATGACGATGGACCAAAACCTCTTGTTTACCGGCGTGTACCGTCAGCTTGGTTCCGATCTTCCAATATCGCAGGGAGAAGGAAAGATCGGGCTCTTGGAGGCCTATAGAGTGTATCCTGATGGCCGCGAAGAACTCGTTCGCGGTGTAGAGGGTGCGGGCATTGCTCCTGCTTCGTTCAAGGACATTCTTGCTGTGTCGAAGTCAACAACAGTAAACAACTTCCTTGCGCCGAGCGTGATACCATCCTTTATCACCGGTGGTTCAGCATACCTCATTTCCACGGTCATCACACCGGACCTACTTTTTGAAGATCTCGAAGTCCGACCTCTTGATGGTGATATGCCAAAGCCACCTTCTTTGACAAATCCTATTGCCGGCGACTAGTGGATCTTACTGAATGGTGTAGCGCATCCCTGCATAGAGCATACGGGAATCGAGCGGACCCCATGCAAGAGATGCATCAAAGTTCTGACCATACGGCAAGTCCGCTCCAATGATCGGATTTTGCTGAATGAAGTTCGTGGCGTTCTCAATGCCGAGATAGATGTCAAATGACTCGAACCTTCGGGTGATCTGTCCGCCAATTCGCCACCATGATGGGAATGTATCCGGACGCGTGTCTGCTGCAGGATTTCCAGCCGTCGTCGGAAATCTTCCTGCTCCGTTCCACGCTACAGTGAGATCTGCCTGCCATTCATTACCAAGGGTCGAGTAGGAGAATGTGGTTTGGTTAAGACCCGCGATCGGCTCATCAATGCACGTTGTTGCATGACGCCTCCGTAAGGGGCTTGCACATCCACCCACCTGTATGCTACGAGCACGTCAACTCGTGGTATAGGTGAAAACAGGACCTGCGCCATAACATTTGTTGCGTAGCTAGTCCCCCGGAGATTCGTAATCCAAACTTCATGTACTGAGCGGTCGTAGTCAACAACAATCTGATTGAGAAAAGAAGTTGTATAGACTTCCGCATCAACCGTAACCGGCCTCTCCGCCAGCTCGAACGTGGTAGTGAATGATGCCCCCGCATTCCACGAATCCTCTGGTTGGAATGATGAATCGAAGAATACCTGTCGCGAATTGATGTATGATGAAAGATTCTCGGTTATAACACTTGCTACGCGCCATCCGCGGCCTGCTGACGCTCGCAACGAGGTTGATTCGCTGATGTTCCATTTTACGTGTGCACGTGGGACAACCCGTGTACCGTACAGATTGTGTGCGTCGGCACGTAGTCCCGCTAGTATGGTCAATTGCGGAACCGGCTTCAACGTAAGCTCAGCGTACGCGCCCGGCACTCGTTCTACCCGAGCAAATGCATTCGACATCAGCGACTCTTGCACATCGTCGTATAAAAAGGAGAAACCCCCTATCAGCTTGATCTCATCTGAGAACGGCAAAGACGCAACAGCTCTGGCGTTTATCGTGCTTTGGAGACCACGTGCCTCACGCAGCCCAAAGGTTGACGTTTGATCGTGATAGGCACCAGCTACGATGAGCGAGAGTCCGCTGCCCATCATGTTCTCGAACGGATTGAGAAGGCCGAACTTTATGAATCCATCAGCCCGGCTGATGTCCGTAACAATATCATACGGCTCGCCGCTGCCGGGCTCGCCGTGATCGTGGCCTGAGTTTAGGTGACCAACTACGCTCTGACCTGACTCATAATGGTCAAGAATTCCACGGAGAAAAATCTGAAACTCGATCTCGTCATTACTGTAGCGCCAACGATGGACGAGATTGAGCTGACGAAATGTAGGGATGTCTGCAAAACCATCGTTGTTATTGTCCATCGCCATTTCAAAAATGCGTCCACTAGCCATTGTCATTGTGCTGAGTTCATCGCTGAGATGCTGGGCGCCGTAGAGATTCAGCTCTAACCGACCTTGCGAGTTCCCATAAACATTTGCATAGAGGGCGGGAGACGTCGATGGGTCGTGCATGCAGATGTTGATCTGACCGGTCATCGACTCATATCCATTCGTAACCGTTGACGACCCTTTCGAGATACTAATCGATTCGAGGAACGGTCCTGGGATGTGATCCATACCATATGGTATCTCAAACGACCTCACAAGGGGTACGGCCTCAATGAGGAATTGCGTGTAGAGTCCGCGAAGTCCAAGAAGTTGTATCTGCTTTGCACCGCTTACAGCATCAGCAAACGACACCTCTACCGACGGATTCTTCTCGAACGACTCAGCCAACGTGCAACATGCTGCCTTGGTGAGATCCTTCTTGGAAATGAGTTCTGTCTTCTGCGGTGCACGAGAGATCGTAGGCTGATCAGCTTCTACATTGATCACATTGCTCGTCGTGGGAATCATGAGCACGTCTACGGAGTCGCCAACAACCACCACAAATTGGGTTTCATAACTGGCGTAGCGGATCTCGAGCGTATCAGTAATCGAGGATCGTTTCAACGTGAACCAACCGTCTTTATCGCTGAGCGTGCCGTCCTTAGTGGTTTTCCACACGATTGTGGCACTCCGCAGTGGATCCGGTGCGCCTTGTAGCCCCTTACCGAAAATGCGACCGTGAATGGTCCCTTGCGATTGTGCGGGCACACCGCCAAGTACCATCATACTGCAGGTTAAGATTCCAAGAATAGACCAATGCATACCAGAGCCCTTTCCACAAACACACTATCACCGATGGCGGTTTGCCAACGGTCTACGAGGCCGTGCTTGGGAGGACTAAATAAGGAGCTGGCAGAGGGCTACAAGGTCCGGGGGAGCGTACGGGTGCTGTGCGCCCGCGGTCAGAGACAGATGCCGTTGGACGAGAAGAGTCGGCTGGTGAACGGAGCTTGCGAAACTGTCAAAAGCGACCAAAAGAGTCGGAATAACAACTGCCGGTGCAGCGATAGAGAAGTCTTTTAGGGAATCAACTGAAACGAGTTCCGTGCAGCAGGGTTCTTCTTCTGTGTCTTCGGTCGCGCATTCGTCGGAGCAACATTCATTTGGTGGACATTTCGAAGCCTGCGGCTCCCCGCCACACATGTGAATACTCACGGGAATCCCCGTGGATGCTGCGAGGAACAGAACCAGGGCTACGAGATTGACGAAATGGCGAAAACAGAACATTTATGCAAAATTACGTATCTAATGCCATGTGGACGAAATTTTCTTGGTCAGATTGTCCGCTTTAGCTACGTTCGGTGTATCAGATCCTTGTTCAGGAGGGGGCCATGGCTGATGTCGTTAAGAATTACACAAATGGAGAGATCACAGTGGTCTGGCAGCCGGACAAATGTGTTCATTCGGCAAACTGTTTTCGGAATCTGCCAAGCGTCTTTAATCCTCGGATAAACCCGTGGATTCAACCACATAACGCCGATTCCGCAGAAACAATCGCTGTGGTGTTAGGTTGCCCCAGTGGGGCCCTTACACTTGCACCTCCATCCAATCCGTCCGCAGACTAGTAAATCAGCGGTGTCCATTTGTATCTTTGTGACATGAAGAGAATTGCCATAATCATCGGGGTTCTTGCTTTTACGGTAGCGTCCGGATACGCCGTTCAAGTAACGCTTCAGTATTTCCAAGCAAAGTCCAACGGTACGTCCGTTTCCTTGGAATGGAAGTCAAGCACTGAGCCTGATCTTTTGCAATACGAGATCGAGCGAGCCGGGGACGACAATCAGTTCCGCTACGTTACTACCGTGCAAGCAAAGGGCAGCAATCAGTCTTATACCTACCGAGATGATGAAGCATTCGGTAAGCGTGAAGGCACTGACGGAACAGTTGCACGGAATTATTTCACGTATCGCCTGAAATTAGTTGGCCAGGATCATAGCACTACATACTCAAGCTCTGTTGGTGTAACACACAACGTGAGCGGCATCAAACGTACGTGGGGGATGATCAAGGAAATGTTTCGCTGACGTTGCTGTCGGCCTATCATCGTATACAATGTTCGCGAGCCGGGTTTTCCCTGTTCGCGTTTTGCTTTTTATCCATTGCCAGTGGTGCTCAGCCCCCTGCTTCACGTCGCTGCGGATTTGAAGCAACTGCTTCACCAAGCCACATTCGAAAAGTTCACGAGGGCGTACAGGCGATTGTAAGGCCCAACCTTCCTTCGTTTGCTGAATCTGCGTCTGCACGGTTTCGCGTTCACTTTGCTGTGTCAGGACCAGACGCCGTATCGCCGCAGGACATTGATGGGAATGGAACCCCCGACTACGTGGACGAGTGTTTGAGATCCTTGGAGTTTGCCTGGCGCGCCGAGATCGACACTCTAGGGTATTTGCCACCCCCATCTGATGGCGTGGAAGGTGGAAGCCCTGCAATGGATGTGTACCTACGCGACCTGAGCCAGGCTGGACCTTCTGGCACTAGTTACTATGGCCTGACAACGCTTGAGAAGCTCATCGGATCCGTGCCGATTGACCGATACACTACCTGGATGGACGTTGATAATGACTTCTCCGATCTTGACAAGGATGCCTATGGTCGGCAGTCATTTTCAACATTCGGTATCGATGCTTTGCGCGTAACGTGTGCGCACGAGTTTCATCATACCATTCAAAACGGTTCATATGGTCTGTCGACTTTGCAACTCATGTTTTACGAGCTCTCGTCAACGTGGATGGAGTTACGTGTCTGGCCTGCCGTTGAAGATTGGCTCATCTATACAAATGAGCTTTTCAAAGACCCATCCCAATGGCCATTCTCGGAACCCACCGTTTCTAACGGCTATGTTTGGGGTTGGTACGGCAACGTCCTCTCTGATATTGCCCCAACGACAATGCGCGCAACATGGGAAAAGATTAGCAAGGGGACGAAGCCATTCAAAGCACTCGTTGATGCTTGCTTTGATAATGGGGCATCATTCGCAGATGTCTTTTGTCGACAACTACCTGTGATGTATCAGACCGGATCTCGCGGGAGCGGGAACAGCGTGATTCCCAATGCAACATCCTTGACAGAGATCAGACTTCATAGCGATGAGCGTGCAGTTCCACCCTCGGTGATCGCCACCGGAAGTGTTAGGCCATTCGAAGTACGGGCATTACGATTCTCCGTTCCGTCTGTAAGCAGCACAGAGCCCGTAAGCGTGGCAGTGCTCATCACATGGCCTAACGAAGACGCTCTCGTGAACGGTAGCACGCTCAGCAGCGAAGCCTACACCGTCACGGTAAGCAGTAGACCACAACCAACAGATGCCATTATCCCTGGAACGACGTGGGGCTTACGCGTGAGCCCAGCAACAATATGCTCCGTCCTCATCGGCGCACAAACTCGAAAGCCTGCTTCACCCTATCCACAGCCCATTTCTTTGAGTGCCACGCAACGACTATTCGTTCCCATTGATGGCGGAATCCCTGGGGAAGACGTCACGATGTCCTTGATGGGCGTTTCAACAATTGGAATCACAACGGTGAAGGCGAGGATCGAGCTCCAAGGGGATCTCATTGTTGCGCCTTTCGATCTTCCCGTCGACATTCCACCAGGCACATATCTCGTTCGCGTAGAGCTCGATGGAGTGTCCACCCTATTGAAGATCGCGGTGCGAAGATGACATTGATTTCCCTCACAGACGTTCAAAAGTCCTATGCAGATCGTCTCGTGCTGCGTAGTGTAAGTGTCTCGGCCAAGGCTGGTGATGTGGTTGGGGTACTTGGCGCTAACGGAAGTGGCAAGTCAACGTTAATGAGAATAATTGCTGGGGTACTTCGTGCTGATTGCGGCAGCGTTGAGCTCGTAGTAAATGGGACTTCTGTTTCTGAAGCTCACCGGCCGTTTGTGTGTGGCTATGTAGCCCCCTACTTGAATCTCTATGATGAATTCAGTTCGAGAGAGTTACTCGCGATGCATGCTCACCTTCATCGCCAATCCATCACGAGCGAGAATGTTGAAGAGCTATTGCATAGAGTTGGCCTTGATCGCAGGATGGACGATGTGGTAAAGACTTTTTCTAGTGGCATGCGGCAACGCGTTGCAATTGCATTAGCAGTAAGTTTGAATCCATCTCTGTTGCTCCTTGATGAACCTTCGACAAATCTTGACACCGAAGGGCGAACGATTCTCGCAAATGAGATTCGCTCACACCGGCAACGAGGTGGAATCGTCTTCCTTGCAACAAACGACGAACGAGAAAGAGTACTATGCACACAATCAGTGTCCGTGTCACCCTTGGAGCAGCCGCAGTAGCGGTAGGCCTGTTTTGTGTGGCCTGTGGCGACAACCTGCACGGCGAGTAACCTGCAAACACCCGGACAGATTATTTTGTACATCAAACGCTCTGGACGGTACTTTCCAACCTTCGAGAAGGTGCTCAGGGAAGTTGGGGCACCTGATGATCTCAAGTACCTCAGCGTTGCTGAAAGTGCACTCTTTATGGCGAGGTCTCCAAAAGACGCCGTTGGCCTTTGGCAATTCATTCCGAGTACTGGACGCGCCTACGGACTTTTGATCAATGATGAAGTTGATGAGCGTAGAAACGTGGAGAAGAGTACAAGGGCTGCAATCGGCTATCTGAAATCAGGCTTCGTCTCAAATGGCTCGTGGGCCAACGCAGCAGCCGGATACAACATGGGCCACGAAAACCTACAAGGCAATCTCTCATTCCAAGAGAAACGTAGTTACTACGATCTCTTCCTCAATGAAGAGACTTCTCGGTACATCCTACGCATCGCAATGGTGAAGCATCTCATGGAACACGCACATGAGTATGGAATCATCGTTCCAAACTCCGAACGATATGTTGCCGAATCGGTAAAAACGATTCGTGAGTCGGGATCGATTGCAAACCTTACACAATGGGCCATCGCCAACGGCACAACATACAAGGATGTAAAGCTCCTTAACCCATGGATACTTGGTAGGGGGCTTCCTGCACCACCAAATGGCAAGGCGTGGGAGATCGCGGTAGCGCGCTAGCACACTAGCACATTAACGACTACTGCTTCGGCGTTGTCGGATTTTGGAACACAGGGCTTGTTGACTCCTGTACAAATCCGTAGGCCTTGAGGTCAACCTCTGCATTATCAGGATTCGATGTCTTGACCTTTACGCCGCCCGTGTAGTTACCCTTAACAGAAGGAATCAGCTTGGCGATGATCTCAAGTTTTTGGCCAGGCTTGAGGGTAACGCGAGTTGCTTGATTGCAAACGATGCCACCTTCAGTAGTCCAATCAGAGAAGATCACATCTTTATCTGAATTGTTGACAACATCGAGTTTCGACGTGGACTCTTGTCCTACCTTGAGGTCATTGAATGAGAAGTAGATCGATGGAGTGAACATCAGCTCACGTTGTACATCTGCTTTAAGCCAAATATATCCCGAGCGAACAACCGTATCAGCACCAGTTGGAACCGGCGTGCTGTTTGAACGGAACGCGGTGAGAGCTTTGTTTCCTTCAAGATCCGCCCATGACACCGTGATGTTCTTCATCACTGGTCCTGACTGAGCAGGGCTGATGTTGAGCTTCACCTTCATCGTGCTTACTTCACCAGGAGCCAGTTCGAACTTATCAGGATCCGTCTTTGTACATCCGCAACCTGGTCGAACCTCAGTGAGCTTCATCGCGCGGTCACCGACATTCTTCATCTTGATCTCAGCTTCAAGGTGACCTTCCTTTGGTGGCTTAACCTTTCCCCAGTCATAGGTTTCTCCACCGACAACTTCGAGTTTCGGCTGGGCATATACGCTTCCGGCCGACAGACCGATAAGTGCTAAGACAACAAAAAGACTCTTAATCATATGAAGACTCTCCTGGCAAAAATTGACTTGGGTTACGTTTGGGATACGCTGTGTTGACGAGGAACCTGCAAATATAGTATGTATAGGCTTAGAGCCCCTTCATGAGCCTGATTCTGGCGCCCAGATCCAGCATTCGCCATTGGTCCGACGACGTGACGCTCAAGAGAGGCACTCCGAGGGAGACAGACGGGCTGAGGTAAAACCCGTTCGAAACGGAAATGTCATAACCTATCTGCACATAGGGCTCAACCTGAAACCTGTTGGCGTTGTCGAGAAAGGAGTTTCCGAGAGCTTTTTCCCTACTCCTCGGATTTTCGGTAAAGGTGAAATCGGATGGTGCTAGGACCCGTTCCACCTGGCTTAATGTGCCGCCCGCATAGAGTTGCATCCGCAGGCCGGCCCCAACTGTAAAGTGCGTGCCGAGCAGTCTGGTGTTAACACCACCGCTGAGAGCAACGTACGTCACGCTGCCACGTAGTGCATATTCTGTTTGTAGGAGCTTCCCGGTTGAGAGGGGAACCGACTGTGAAGGCGTGGTAAATGATGCGTTATACAGGGAAATGCCCAGACCGACAACGATAGAAACTGACGGTTCAATCCATTGCTCCCCAACCACATTGATGCTAAGGGGCACACCATGTCCCGACTGATAATCACAACATGTGATCCCTACCTCTTGCTCAATGTATTCTAGCGATCCAACATGCCACGTGTATCCACTACCAACTTCAAGCCCGATGTATCTCTTTGGAATGTGATATGGTTTTCTCGGAGACGTTTGCCAATCAAATCCTTGGGCAGCAGCCACTGTTGTGCATACACCCATTACGAAAAAGAAAAGAAGGGCTCTCATCACCGACCAACAACAAATTGGATTGTTGAAAAGACATGTCCCGACCGAACAACGAGCGTATAGACCGATGGGGGCAACTCTCGGACATTCAGGGGGACGAGGTGCATGCCCGCGGAATATCGCCTGGTCTCAATAGAATCGTACTGCCGACCAAAAGAGTCGAATAGCCCCACGCCTACTTCCCGCTCTTGTGGAACAACAATCGTGATCGTCGCATCGTCAAGCGCAGGGTTTGGAAATACACCGACAGAAAAGCGGGCGCCCCCAGAAACCGTCTTGTATGTAAAGGCTACATCGGTAGATGCACTTTCACCCAAAAAACTGTCAAAAAGCACCGTAATGAGAAGGGGCTTTTCCAGGAAGTTTGATGGGGCTTGAATGCCAAGGCGCAACGCACCGAGTGGTTCCTCTGTGGCATCAACTACTTGAGCCCCTTCGCTGGCAGAGCCTGCTTGCAAAACTCCTCTATACCGTAGTAGCGATGGGTTATATGTCAAGGACAGAACGCAACGATCGACTGTCTTAACCGCTTCGGGTGTGACAGCAACATCGAGTCCCACTGGAGAGCCGGGACGGGCAGTTGTAAGCAGAGGAATACCTATGGAGATACTATCCGGCTCAACAACTACTGCGCCGTAGGAGACATCATACGCGCGTATCAAGCTGTTCGTGAACAACGTAATAGCTCCGCTATAGGAACCCACAAATTCGGGTTGATAGATACATCGCACGAGCTGAGAAGAGCCGGGGGCGATCCTAAAGGAAGCCGGATCCACTGTCAAACGAACAGTACTCGGGCTAACACGTGTAGAGTCCACACGCAACTCGGCATTGCCAACGTTTCTCACGGTGAAGGTCCGTTCTACCGTTGAAACACACGTCTCAAGGAGAACAACGGTTCCAAAATCAAGAGCGGAAGGAGTCACTTGAATCTGTGGTCGTTGTCCAAATCCCTTAAAGAACCATTGCGTCGTCTGAGCGCCATCCGGCACGCCGGTGATACCCCTCTGAAGAAGGTCGGTATTCACTACGAGCCTCATACGGTGGTCTCCCCCATCAACCGGCACAAAGGACACCTCAAGCGTATCAAACGTCCCTGCGCGTATGGTAGGGCCATCCGACAACAGACTCTGACGGATCACGAAGGCCGATGTGTCTCGCTGCGTCCCGACCTTACCTTCCGATAAGAGGCCGATGTTCACATTTCCCTCATTACGGACAACGATCCGTGCGGTGATCCCCTGCCCGTCTGCAGGGGTAGAACCAAAATCTACGGTGTCCCCACGCACAACCACAGGGAGTGGCGTTCCCGTTGCGCCTATGAGCGTTAGGCGTTGTTCCACACCGAAGCCGGAAATCGTAGCCAGCACCGTGTCCGGACGGGCAGAAACATCGGGCCTGTAGACAACGAGAAAGTGTGCACTATCCAGCCCCCTGTTATAAGGCTTGTATCTGGTGTTCCACACCACAGAGTCTTCAGGACTGAACTCTACGCTTGGGAATGTATCCACCTCGATCTCCGGCACGCCAACTACCGCAGTCTGCATTTCTAGTAACTGCCTATCTACTTTTACTCTTCGTGAGATAGCGTTGTCTATCGTATAGGGAAGTGTTGGGGTAAGGGGCTGAGGATTGATGTACACAGAGTCATAGGCAATCCACGGATTTGTGGATGCAAGGATCTTCGTGGTCTTCAGTGCCCGCAAGCGAAATGTTCGATCAAAGGATGCACTGGTCGGTGCTGCGCTATCCACAACTCGAAGTTTGAGCAATGCCTCTACAACCCGATCGGGCGGGAACAACGGATTGTTCACCAGCGCGCGAAACACCACAGGAAACGAGACGGACTTGCCTGCTCCCACATAGTATGGCAAGCGTTGTCCGCTCTCAAACTCTTCCTTACGCGGATCTTCCGGAGGAACGCCGGGTACATTGATTATCAAGTAATAGGGATCAGCATTTGGATTCGTTTCATAGATCGCAACAGTGGCCGCTCCTTTGTTCTCTACTGTAAAGGTCCGGGTTGTTGGAGAGCCCTCAAGCGTCACTCCAAAATCCATTACCGTGTCCAGCCGATCCGAGTTCTTGTGATACACCTCAACCCTCGGTTGAGCGAAACCGACGGCGTAGCCTGTGAATAGGCAGAAGAGAATGAGGAGGGGGTGAATCATGGTAAGGACCGTGGCCTTACCACCACGAACTGAATATCGAGAGGATCTGCGAAGTAAAGAGGCCCATAATAATGCTCACGACAGTAGTAACGGCTAAGGTTACGCCTGCCAGACCCGGCGATACTCGGGCATGTTCCGTCTCGGAGTCGGTGAAATACATCTTCACGATGAGTCCGAGGTAGAAGTAGGCACTTACAACTGACGATACAACGGCTACAATTGTCAGCCACGTATAACCTGCCTCAATTGCCGCAACGAAGAGGAGATATTTCCCAAAGAATCCGGCAAATGGAGGGATGCCTGCTAGAGAGAACATGAACACAGCCATCACGAATGCAAGGACCGGTTCGCGTTTGGCAAGTCCGGCATAATCACTGATCTGTAAATACTGCTCATTACCGCGTTCAAGAATGCCGACCACCACGAAGGCACCAAGTTGCATGAACGTATAGGATGTAACATAGAAGGCAATAGCACTATACCCCGCAGTACCATGAGCCACGATGCCCATGAGCAGATATCCGGCGTGCGCTACGGATGAATACGCAAGCATGCGCTTCACATTCGACTGTGCTACAGCAGTGATGTTCCCCACCAACATTGTAATAGCGGAAACAGCTGCAAGCATAAGCTGAAGCTTTGGGGTCATCAATGACGATGTTGGCATCAACACAGCGAACAACGCAATGAACGCACTAAAAGCTGCTGCTTTACCGGCAGTGCTCATGAAGGCCGTAACAACAGTTGGCGAGCCTTCATACACATCAGGCGCCCATTGATGAAACGGGAAAGCGGCGATCTTGAACGAAAGCGCAACCGCCAAGAAAACGGCACCGATGGCAAGAAGGGTTGGGAAGGGGCTAGCATTAGCACCAACTACGGACAAGATCATCTCGTACTGCAACGATCCTGTGGCGCCATAGATGAGGGCCATTCCGTAGACGAGGAATCCTGTGGCAAAGGCGCCCAGGAGGAAGTACTTCAACGCGGCTTCAACACTGCGAATGTTCGTCCGGAGAAATCCCGCCATGATGTAGAACGAGATCGACATGAGTTCGATGCCAATAAAGAGCACGAGAAGATTATTCGCGTGCGCCATCAACATCATGCCTGAGATCGCTGATACAAGCATCGTATAGTACTCGTCGAGCTCAGCGTTCTCTCTTTGTAAATACGGTCTAGCCGCAAACATTGAAAGGAGTCCAATGAAGCAGAAAAGCACATCAAAATAGCTTGCAAAGCCCCCTAGCGAGATCATGCCTTCAAACGTAACGCCCTTGTGTGCGGACGTAAGAAGTGCAAGAGCCGCCGTGAGGACGAGTGTCCCAGCATAGTAGCCGAAGATCAAGCGCGTGTTATTGCGAACGAACGCTTGAATTGCGATACCGACGGCACCTAGTGCCAGCCAGATAACGATCAGAGGCAGAGAGCCAAAAAGGTCAATGTGCATGTGGGCCAAACTTGTAGAGTTCCACCTTGCTTACCACCGCGCGCACGCTTTGCTCAGAGAGAGTCATAAGGGTCCGTGGAGCCACGCCGATCCAGATAATCAGGACAGCTAATGGAACCAACTGCCAATATTCGTTCTTCGTGAGATCGTGGAGGTGCTTGTTTTCAGAATTATCGTTCGTACCAAACATCACGCGTTGATACATCCATAGAAGATAGACTGCAGCGAAGATCACGCCCGTGGCGGCAATAACAGCATATGTCCAACTACCGAGGAAGGGACTACGGAATGCACCAAGAAGTGTAAGGAACTCTCCAACAAATCCATTGAGTCCCGGAAGACCAACAGATGAGAACATTGCGATCGCAAACAGCACGGCAAACCGCGGCATTACGCTTGTGATGCCACCGTACTCGGAGATCTCGCGCGTATGCCTGCGCTCATAGAGGACGCCTACACAAAGGAACAACATGCCTGTAGAAATACCATGGTTGACCATTTGAATGACGGCACCCTGTACACCTTCAACGGTAAGTGAGAAGATCCCTAGGACAACAAATCCAAGGTGACTTACCGATGAATACGCAACAAGTTTCTTGATGTCTGTCTGTACCATTGCAACGAGAGCACCATAGATGATGCCCACTACGGCAAGCACACTAATGACACCAGCAAACTCAGCCGAGGCTTGTGGGAACAGCTCAAGATTAAAACGGATCAGACCATATGTACCGAGCTTCAGAAGGACTGCGGCCAGAATCACCGAGCCCGCAGTAGGAGCCTGAACGTGGGCATCTGGTAGCCACGTATGGAGCGGAAATAGAGGCACCTTGATAAAGAAGGAGAGTCCAAAGGCGAGGAACAGCCATTTCTGAACGTCCATTGGAATCGTAGGGCCGATCATCCTCAGTTTCATAAGGTCCGCTGTGAAGCCAATGCCTGCCGCCTTTGCTGCAAGACCAAGCCAGATAATGGCAACGAGCATTAACAACGAGCCCGCGAGCGTGTACAAGAAGAACTTGATCGCTGCATAGATGCGATCCTTGCCACCCCATATTCCAATAATGAAGTACATCGGAATGAGGATAAGCTCCCAGAACACATAGAAGAGAAAGGTGTCCAGTGCCATGAACACGCCGATCATGCCGAACTGCAGAAGGAGCATGAGGACGTAATACTCTTTTACACTCTTTTTGATCGGACCCAATGAGGTCAGAATCGCAATTGGCATGATGAGTGTCGAAAGCAGGACCATGAGGAGAGAGGTCCCGTCTAGCCCGATCCGGAACCCGGCATCTAGCGATGCTATCCACGGCATATCGATCACAAACTGCATTGACGACAGAGATGCGTCAAAAGCAGGATACAGGAACAGCGACGCGAGAAATGTGCCCACAGTCACGACAAGTGCGGTGACCTTGATGGCCTTCACCTGTTCGCGATCAATGAACAGGAGGACGACCGAACCTACTAGAGGTACGAAAAGTGTAGCAAGCAATGCGACGACGCCCATATGCGAGCAGTTCCGTTTTTCGTGGATTAGGATGCGATGAGAAGCGGCGCAATATAGCAAAATGAGCTCGGACGACCGGCGTGAAAGCCGCCGAACGTTTCCGTACTTTTGCACGTTATGCCTGGCTCCACCACAACCGACAACCCTTCACTGCTCATACGGCTGCGGGAAGATCTCCTGCGTTCCCCAACGAACGACAGCACAGTATTGGTCTTGAAGGAGGCACGACAGGCACTTCTTTCAAGTAGTGACCCCCGAGAACGCGTCGGAATTCGGCACATTCTAGCCCAGTATCATAGTCTGCATGCTGACTTTGATCTTGCCCATCGAATTCTGGATGAGGCCGGTCCGGAGACCCCGGTCGACGAGCAGATAGCGGCTTCAACGGCATACACAAGAGCTACGGTATTCAATAGGCAACGACAGTTGAATGATGCTCTTGTAACGTTGGCCCCCTATCGAGACATTCACCTTGAGGATACTGACGTTGAGCTTGCCGCCCGCATCCACACACTGTATGCCAGCCTCCTTGACTCGCTGGGCGACACAACCGAGGCCTATAATGAGTACCGCATTGCAATAGAGCTGCGCGAGCGTCATGGTGAGCCTAGGGGTATGGCCGTTGTGTACTACAACTTTGGTGAAAGTTGTTTGCGAAGGGACGAGGACGACCTTGCCCTAGAGTTCTTTATTCGTGCATATGATATTGAAAAGGGGCTAGGAGATCATGCAAGCCTTGCTCAGTCTGCCTGTCACGTAGCGGTAATCCTTGCACGAAAGAATGACAGGGATGAGGCCCTCCGCTTTGCTGATGAGGCAATGATGTCAGCTCGTCAAGCCAACGTGCCGATGATTATAGCACACGTGATGGCGAATCGTGCCTCCGCACTCCAGATTCTCGGCGACGAGTCTGGGCGCGAAAAGGCACTCGAAGATACGCTAGTATACTTGCGCGAATTCCCCATCGACGGCGTTCTTGGACCAGTTCTGGGAAATCTAGGATCACTGTATCTATCTCAAGGCAAGTTCGAAAAAGCGGAAGAGTATCTTCAGCGCGCTTTAGAGATGTCAAGCCGTGATGGCTATCAATACAACGAGGGATTCTGGCTTTTTTGCCTAGGGCAACTTCGGTCAGAGCAAGGAAGATATCCAGAGGCGATAGAATACCTCGGTCAGGCCGTTGAAATCTTGCGATCAGTTAAGGCCCATGTATATACTCTCGATGCAATGCATGCTCTTGCCAAGGCGCATTCCGGGGCGGGATCAGGAATTGATGCATTCGACACACTAGCAGAGATGATGCGCACCTATGCGCTAGAACACAATTCTGAAATGCAGGCGAGGCTCAATAGTGACCTGCCCCCGTTTGTTGGTCCACCTGTAATGTTAGTCATTAAGCAGCGAACCTAAAAATGGTTGGTTGAATAGATTCGGGTGCCGGTGGACGATACCCGAGACTGCTGTGCGGACGTTTAGTGTTGTAGAAGCGTC
>JAPLFN010000129.1 GCA_026390655.1 Candidatus Kapaibacterium sp. | reverse complement strand
GACATTCATCCGGCATTGATCACTGCACGCAACGTTGCTACGTTCACGGGACAGCTCAATGCGTTGGGGTTCGATTACGACTGGTCGCGTTCTGTCAACACTACATCTCCGGAGTATTACCGCTGGACACAGTGGATGTTCTTGGTGATCTATAACTCGTGGTATGATCGGTCGGCAAAGCGTGCTCGACACATCGACGAGCTGCCTATTCCTTCCGATATCACCGATCCAATCGAACGCGACCTCTACAAAGATGAACATCGCCTTGCCTTCATTGCGAACATCCCCGTGAATTGGTGCGAAGCATTGGGCACGGTACTCGCCAATGAGGAAGTAGATGAATGGAAGGAAAAGGGCTATACGGTTGAACGTAAGCCGATGCGTCAGTGGATGCTTCGGATAACGGAGTATGCAGATCGTTTGTTGGAGGATCTCTCAACACTTGATTGGCCCTCATCAACACTCGACATGCAGCGCCACTGGATCGGCCGCAGCGACGGCGCAGAGATACGATTTACTGTCAAGGGGGCTGATCATCACGTGATGGTCTTCACGACGAGACCGGATACCGTCTTTGGTGCCACGTATCTCGTGTTGGCTCCCGAGCATCCGATCGTGGAGCATATCGTTGCGGAAGACCAGCGCGGGCATGTTCTCACGTACCGAGATGCAGCCTCGCTCAAGAGCGATCTAGAGCGTACAGAACTTGCCAAATCAAAGACAGGTGTCTTCACAGGTGCATACGCCAAGAATCCGGCTAACGGTCAGGAAGTACCTATCTGGGTTGCGGACTACGTGCTGGCACACTATGGAACTGGTGCCATCATGGCCGTACCCGGACATGATGTGCGCGATCATGAGTTTGCTACAACGTTTGGTCTTCCGATTGTCCAGGTAGTTGGGCCCGATAACGGATCATCGATCAACGTGCAAACATCGGCCTTCTCTGAGTACGGTGTGAGCGTTCATTCCACAAGCGCAGATGTGTCTCTTGATGGTCTCGACTCTGATGAAGCTATTCAACGCATCATCACGTGGTTGGAATCATCGGGCAATGGTAAGGGGCGAGTGCAATATCGTCTACGTGATTGGCTGTTCTCTCGTCAGAGATATTGGGGTGAGCCCATGCCGATCATATTCTTCGAGGACGGAACACGTCGCGCCCTAGACCCAGATGAGCTGCCGTTGTTGTTGCCAAACGTGGATAGTTTTCAGCCTGCCGGCACAGGTGAATCGCCCCTTGCCACGGTTGAATCATGGATGAACTTCACCGACAAGAAGACCGGCAAACGTGCGCGCTATGAAACCAACACCATGCCGCAATGGGCTGGGTCGTGCTGGTATTTCCTTCGATACATCGATCCAAGTAACACATCTCATTTGGTTGACGCAGAGAAAGAACGCTACTGGATGGGACCGGATGGAGTGGACCTCTATGTAGGAGGGGGCGAGCACGCCGTGTTGCATTTGCTCTATGCACGCTTCTGGCATAAGGTGATGTTTGATCACGGCTATGTGTCGACACCAGAACCGTTCAAGAGACTTTTTCATCAAGGCCTTATCCTTGGCGAAGATGGACGGAAGATGTCGAAGTCGTTGGGCAATACACTAAACCCCGATGATGTTGTTGCATCGCATGGTGCCGACGCTTTGCGCATGTATGAGATGTTCCTTGGCCCACTCGAAGCATCGAAGCCATGGAACACGCAGGGCATTGACGGGATCTCGCGCTTTCTCAATCGTGCGTGGCGCCTCATCGTCACGGAAGAAGGCTCGTTGTCTCCTACTGTGCAGGACGTTGCGTGTACTCCTGAGCAAGACCGTGTAGTGCATGCTACCATCAAGAAGACTCACGAAGACGTTGAGGCCTTGAGCTTCAACACCTCCGTTGCACAGTTCATGATCTTTGTGAACGAGTTCACGCCGGCAACAGTGCGTCCGCGTTCTGCCATGATGGCCTTTGTGCAATGCCTAGCCCCTTTTGCACCGCATATCGCAGAGGAGCTGTGGCACATACTCGGTGGAACAGCGTCTGTGCACACATCTGTCTTTCCGTCCTTTGATGAGTCAAAACTTGTTGCAAGCGAAGTTGAGATTGTCATCCAGGTGAGTTCAAAGATCCGCGGCAAGATCGTTGTCCACGCCGATGCCAACGAAGAACAAATGACGGCATTGGCCTTGGCCGATGCAGGTGTGCAAAAACACATAGATGGAAAACAGATCCGCAAGACGATCGTTGTACCGGGTAAACTTGTGAACTTCATTGTTGGCTGAGTATTTATGCGCCCCCTTCTCCTTCTCATCGGCATTCTCTTTGCGAGTGGTTTACTCTCTGCACAAAATGTGTGGTATGGTGGACCATTCAACGTTGGTGTTTCTCCACAGAAGACGCTGCAGGAAGCATCGGGCATGATTGCTTCAACGGTAAATCCTGACATCTTGTGGATGCATAACGATTCCGGTGATGAGCCAACGCTCTATGCTGTTTCTCCCAAGAAGGGCATCATCGAAAGGGTGACGCTTCCAAAGGCCACAGCAAAGGACTGGGAAGACATGGCATATGGTCCGGGCCCGGAAGCCGGACGGATGTATCTCTATGCCGGAGACATCGGAGACAACGAAGCCAAGCGACCTTCAATCACCGTCTACCGTGTTGCGGAGCCCGTGGTTTCCGCAAAGAAGACTACAAAGGTCACCCAGAACATCGAATTCGAGACATTTACATTCACCTACCCTGATGGCGCACGCGATGCCGAGGCATTGCTCGTAGATCCGCTTACGCAGGACATCTACATCATCAGCAAGCGAGACAAGCAGGCTCGTATTTATCGCTCTGCTGCGCCCCAAGTGTCGGGGACATCGCGGAAGCTAGAGTTTGTAACAACACTTCCGATGACGCTTATTACTGGTGGCGACGTATCGCATGACGGATCGCAGATCTTGTTGAAGAACTACCTCTACGTTTGGCATTGGGCGCGCAAGGGCAACGAGTCGCTTTCAGCCCTTTTCAAGCGTGCAGGCACACGCGTTACGTACATGCCAGAAGAGCAAGGAGAGGCCATCTGTTTTGCTGCAAAGGATGATGGGTTTTACACAACCTCTGAACGTGAGGAAGGGGGCGATGCAGCTCCTATTTATTTTTATCCGCAGGTAAAGACGGAAGGCGAAGTTGCTACCACACGCGACGCTAAGATCCCGCAGATCGGCGTAGCCCCCTCGAATGATACCGAGGGTATTTACAACCTTCGGTACGTTATACCCGAGGTTTCTCGTGTTCGCGTTACCGTACACAACAGCCTCATGCTGAAGATCATCGATGTTGCTTCTGAGTCAGGCGAGTCTGGCGTGCAAGAACGCGAGATCGACCTTATCGATCAGCCATCCGGCTCCTACGTTGCCGTTGTGGAAACGAATTCAGCAACAGTGATGTATCCGATAGAGCATAAGAAGCCTTAGGGTGTCGGGCGTTTGGGCGAGAATGACGCAGTAGGTCCCTCGCTCCGGGCGAGGCAAGGCCTCGCCCCTACGCTCGGGATGACGCTGCATCGCTTGTTTATGTGGAAGGTCCCTCGCAGAGCTTCGGGATGACGCTGCCTCGCTTGTTTATATAGAGGTCCCTCGCAGAGCCTCGGGATGACAACGCATCGCTCGGAATAAGTGTTTGACCACATCCCGAGAAGCGGAGCGACGAGGGATCTTAGTAGACAACCAATAGGACGTTGCGTCATCCCGAGCGTAGCGAGGGACCTCCTGTTACACACCAGGACGTTGCGTCATCCCGAGCGTAGGGGCGAGGCCTTGCCTCGACCGTAGCGAGGGACCTCCAACTACACACAACGGGACGTTGCGTCATCCCGAGCGTAGGGGCGAGGCCTTGCCTCGACCGTAGCGAGGGACCTCCAACTACACACACCAGGACGTTGCGTCATCCCGAGCGTAGGGGCGAGGCCTTGCCTCACCCGGAGCGAGGGACCTCAGTATTCCTCGGCCACAACAACAGCGAAACACCACCAAGGGTGGTAAACAGTGCTCCTGAAATGAGGACAGACGTTGGGATGGACGTGATGTCTCCCATGTAGCCGATGAATGGAGCGGCAATGAGGAAGACGAAACGCATTCCGAGTTGACGGATGCTGAGCACTGTTGCACGTTGTCCGCTTGAGACTCGACGATTGAGCTCGTTGTTGATCACCGGATTGAGAAGTCCGCGTGAAATGTACATGATGGCAAGGAGTCCGGCTGCGATCATGCTCGGCCACAGTCCCGCAACGATGCTTGATACTCCAACAGCAGCAACGAGCACGGTCAGCATCATACGAGTACTCACGCGCGTTGCGATTGTATGCGCGCGAATGGACACCACACCTACAAGTGCGTTACCGGATGCCCAAAGAATTCCAAAGAGCGCAACGGGAATCCCCACGTATGTCCAGTACGGCTGCAATAGCCACACCATCACAAGTGTTGATGCCGAAAGAATGGATGAAGTGACAATGAGCGCGCGAATCAACTTGTCGTGTTGGAATACTTGTGCGAGAATGCTCTTCATCTCTACAATGCCGGCCTGATGTCCTACTCTCCGATGCATGGATGGTTCTACTAACATGAAAGCTGCACCAATCGGTATGATCATCCAAACTGCCTGTACATAGAACGGCAGATGAAGACTTACGGCAGCCAAGGCACCGCCTACGATTGCTGCCCCTGCTTCGGAGAAGTTTGCATACGACAGTTGAGCCCCCTCCTCCTTCAAAGAGTTCTCTGCGTGCCCCATCTCGAGGAGTGTGTCGTAGAGCATTGCGGAGTCGGTGCCGCTCATGAAAGCCATGCCAACACCGAGGAACGTCTCGGCAATAAGAAACTCTGTGAAGGACACGGCGAACACGTACAAGCTCCACCCTGCAAGTGCGAGGAATGTACCGATGATCATCGTTGTGCGTCGGCCAAGGACGTCGCTGAAATATCCGCTCGGAACTTCGATCACCACCATCGTAACGGCAAAGATGGCCTGCAGGGACATCACGTCCTGCATACTAAGGCCCAGGTGACGGTAGTACACCACCAGTACGGGAATAGTGAAGAGCGCCATATTCGCAATACGCAATAGGCGGAGGAGATAGATATTTCGTTGTAGTCGTTGAGATCGCATTGTGCGCGGCAGAGAGAGCGTAATTTGTGGTCATGCAACATACACTAGCGACACTCACTTTCCTTGTGCTTTCCACCTCTGTTTGGGCGCAAGAACCCATGCAACGCAGACTCAATGACGTGTGCACGATGCTCAGCGGCAAGAGCATGCAGTTCGACACGGTGTTCGCTCCAGAATTTCTGGAGAAGGTGCCTCCTATGCAGCTCACGATGGTGGTGCAGCAGATCACGAAGGAATCCGGTGGTTGTGTTTCCACTCGCATCGTTGAAAGCCTCACGGCTTTCCGCGCAAAGGCCGAAGCGTTAACAGTGAATGGATACTCCATTCCAATTTCAATTGGGATTTCTGAAAAGCCCCCTTATCTCATTGAGGGATTGTTTTTGAAGCCCCCAGTCAAAACAACGGGTGACCTCACCTCGATCCTTGCAGATCTGAAGGCACTGCCGGGAAGCACATCGTTCTATGCGAAGAACCTTTCCACAGGCAAGGTGGTAGCCGCCGCCGACACATCACTCTATCTGCCAACGGGCTCAACGTTTAAGATCTGGATCCTTGGTGAGCTTGCACGGTCGGTGATCGCAGGTGAACATCGTTGGGAGGAAACAACAACTCTCGACTCCTCGCGCTACTCTCTTCCTTCGGGTGTGCTGCAGACATGGCCTCATGGGGCTCCTGTAACGCTTCACACGCTTGCATCGGAGATGATTTCTATTAGCGACAATACGGCAACAGATGCGCTGCTCCATTATCTGGACCCGGTTAAGGTTTTCAAGGTGCAAAGCATAATGGGTCATAGTAGTCCCGAACTGAACGATCCGTTCTTCTCCACCCGTGATCTCTTTATGTTGAAGTTCAGCGATAGCGGCAAACGTGCATCCATCTATGCAACACTCAAACCGAAAGAGCGTGCGCAATTCCTCACCTCGATGCGTGTGACGTTAACGAACAGCGACGTCAATTTCGTAGAGACGCCGGTACTGCCCGCATTGCATCTGAAAATCCTAAGGCGTCACACGTGCGCGGCATCCTCAGTATCAATCCTGGAATTGAAGTGAGCAAGAAGGTCTGGTCGTATGTTGGCTACAAGGGTGGAAGCGAGACCGGGGTGATAAACATGACGTATCTCCTGCGTCATAAGAACGGCGATTGGTATGGATTGTCTGTTTCATGGAACAGATCCGACGCAGCTGTAGACAATATCAGCTTTGCCGGCATCGTAGAGCGTGCCATTCAGCTCATAGCCCCGTAACTTTGTGGATGCTATGTCTTACCTGCACAACCAATCCTGAGTGGATCCCTATTGCCACGGCTAACCCGGATCTCATTCTTCTCGATCATGCACACTGTGAAAAGAAGGCAGCGTTCTTTGCTCTCACAATGATCAATCGCTATCCCGATCGGACGCGCCTTGTGAAGGAGTTGATTGCGTTGGCCGCCGAGGAGATAGAACACTTTGCTACGGTCATCAGTGAGTTGGAGAAACGCAACCTTACGCTCACACGAGACAGAGGGTGCGACTATGCAAAGGCACTCCATGAACATGTTAGTCCAAATGAGCCGCGCAGGATGCTCGACTTTCTGATCGTAGGTGCGTTTATCGAAGCACGGTCCTGCGAGAGGTTTTCTCTTCTTGCAACGCATGCTCTTACGGAAGACATGCGCGCACTGTACAGATCTCTGTTTGAAAGTGAAGCCGGACACTACAGACTCTACACCGATATTGCACGCGAGTATTTTCCGCACGAGGAAGTGAAGAAGCGACTCCTTGAGTTCAGCGTTATCGAAGCCGATATTGTCAGGGGGCTTCCCAACAAACCAACCATGCACGGATAATGGCGAACATCATCTTCATGGGAACACCGGAGTTTGCCGTGCCTGCATTGCAAGCTCTTCATGCAGTGTTTGGTGTTCAGACTGTTGTGAGTGCGCCTGATAAGCCCCGTGGCAGAGGTCAACACGTTTCGCCCTCGGCGGTAAAGCAAGCTGCTTTAGAACTAGGAATCACTGACATCCTGCAGCCAACATCTCTCAAAGATCCGTCGTTTGCCCAGGAGCTTGCAGAACGGTCGCCTGACGTTATCTGCGTGATCGCCTTTCGCATTCTTCCCCGTAGCGTTTATGGCCTAGCCACAAAAGGCACGTTCAATGTGCATGCATCGTTGCTGCCCAAGTTTCGCGGTGCAGCACCGATCAATCATGCGATCATGCACGGTGAGACGCACACGGGTGTTACCTCGTTCTTGCTCAATGACGTGGTGGATACCGGCACAGTCCTTCTTCAAAGGACACTCGATATCAACGAGAACACTACAGCGGGTGAACTGTATTCAGCGCTTATGCCCCTTGCCGCCGAGTGTGCCGTTGAGACGTGTCGCGGACTTCTTGACGGCTCTCTAACAGCCCATCCACAGAACGAACTCCTCGCCTCGCCTGCCCCAAAGGTCTACCGCGAAACAAGTGCGATAGACTGGACCAAGGAACGCGTTGCAGTTCGTAATTTTATCCACGGATTGTCGCCGTCTCCCTGCGCCTGGACGTTCTGGTCGGGTGAAACCCTGAAGATCTACCGCGCATCACTGTGTGAAGGTCAAGGGGCTCCTGGTTCCTGGAGGATGCGAGACGGACAGTTTCAAGTAGCGTGTGCAGATGGGATGCTCTCTCTTGACGAATTGCAAATGCCCGGGAAACGTCGAATGACTGCATCAGACGTGGTGCGCGGATACCGAGGATCAACCGAAGGATCGTTCTTGTGATGACGCTTGTAGAATATGTCCGTTCAACACCGTTTATCGTGTGCGCTCATCGTGGTGCCTCGGGCATAGCACCGGAGAACACATTGGCGTCCATACAGGCGGCACTCGATAGCGGTGCAATGATGGTGGAGTTAGATGTGCAGGTAACGCGTGATAATGCCCTTGTGGTTTTTCATGACGACCATCTCGATCGCACTACAGACGGTAAGGGGCTCATCTGCGACCGAACACTAGATGAGGTAAAGTCGCTGGACGCTGGCTCGTGGTTCGATGCAAAATTCAACCGCGAACATGTTCCAACACTTGCGGAGGCCTTGCTACTGGTTAAAGGCAGAGCATACGTAAACATCGAGATCAAGCCCCTTATCGCCTCAGTTGAATCCGCAACGAACATCTATGCCATTGTGCAAACCGTCATTGATGCCCAAATGTCGGAGTACACGGTATTCGCATCGTTCGACCATCATGCGTTGCTCTATATTAAGTCGATAGACCCTCACCTTAATACCATTGCGCTTAACGTACCAAACGATCAGCGACTTCCTCACGAGGTTGTGCGTGAGTGTCTCGCTGCGGGCTATGGTTGTTCTTTGGAGGAGCTCACTATCGAGCGTGTTGAGGATTGCATTGAACATCACATCCCTATTGGAGTCTACACCGTCAACACGCCAACAGAACTTGAATATGTTCTCGAACTTGGAGTGCAAGGCGTTGTATCGAATTACCCCGACGTGGTTACAAAGCACTATCTTTCACTCCGACATTCATCGTAAGCGCACATGGACCCCGTTACTATCCTCGGACTCGCCGCCGGCTGCTGTTCAACCTTTGCACTTGCACCGCAGGCCATCAAGGTGTGGCGGACGCAGGCTGTTGACCAACTCAGCATTGGAATGCTCGGTCTGATGATCACCGGTAGTATGCTTTGGCTGTACTATGGAATTCTACGCTCAGACGTCAGCATCATTTGGGCTAATTCTGTTGCGTTCTTCTTTATCACCTACATGCTCACAAAGAAGATCCGCGACATGATAGCCACAGGCAGAACCTAACAATGTCTGACCTCGTCGCCCTACCAACGTTGATCTTTCCCACGTTTGAGACACGGATCTCGAGCGATGATGGCACGCTTCGCATTTTTGACGCAGTCCGCAAGATCCATGTAGCACTCACGCCCGAGGAATGGGTGGAAAAGGTGCTTGATAAAAACGGACTTCGCTTTGATCTCTTGTGGATGGATGCCGATCTCAAACCGTTCCTCCTTGTTGAATGTAAGTCTGCGGATGTTGCCATTAACACCGATACACTTCGCCAATCGGCGTGGTATAACATCACACTCCGAGCCCCCTACGTCCTTCTTACTAACGGTCGCGTTGCTCACTGCGCCCACGTGGATGCCGATGGCACCGTGGACCTGCAGGACGATGTGCCCACCTATCCGGGTTGACAATGGAACTCCTCCTTCGCTCGCCGTTGGATATGCATATCCACTTCCGCCAAGATGCAATGCTCGATGTGGTAGCACCACTCTCCGCTGCGCACTTTGCCGGTGGGGTGATCATGCCCAATCTCATTCCGCCGGTTGATTCGTTGGACCGACTCTTGTGGTATACAAACGAGGTGCGCCGTGCAGTGGGCACTCATCGTTTTGATCCATATATGACCTTGTTCTTTCGTGACTATACTCGTGAAGAACTCGTTGCTGCAAAGCCCCATATCATTGGCATCAAACTCTATCCGGCCGGCGCAACAACAAATAGTGATGGTGGTGTGAAAGAGGTACTCTCGATGAAGCATGTCTTTGCCATGATGGAAGAGTTGGACATCCCGCTCCTTGTCCACGGAGAAACACATGGCTTTGTGTTGGACCGTGAGCGCGAGTTTTGCGAGGTCTATCGCACGCTTGCCACTGCGTTTCCGCGACTCCGCATTACGATGGAGCACATCACTACCGAAGCTGCTGTGAGTCTATTGGATGAGTTCGAGAATCTGCGCGCTACAGTTACTCCCCATCACTTGCTCATCACTCTGGATGACGTGGCAGGGGGCATGCTAAACCCGCATCTGTTCTGTAAGCCCATTGCAAAACGTCCAGAAGATCGCGACGCATTGCTTGCTGCGGCTTTAAGGCCTCATCCTCGACTGATGATGGGAAGCGACAGCGCTCCGCATCCTATCGACAAGAAGGAATCTGCAGGATGTGCGGCCGGCATCTTTACTGCGCCCATCATCCTTCCGTTGCTTGCAGAGCTCTTTGAGAAGCATGATGCACTTGTTAATCTGCAAGCATTTGTGAGCGACCATGCACGCCTGCTTTACAATGTTGAGCCCCCTACTACGACGGTGCGATTGGTCAAGGAGTCGATGATCATTCCTGAACAGTATGAGAGTGTTGTGCCGATGTGGGCCGGACGCACGATTAGCTGGCGTGTTGCTGAGGTATCATGAGACACGTTCTCGCCTTTCTGCTTGCTTGTAGCTGCGCATACTCGCAATCCACGTTTGACACGTGCAAGGCGGAAGGAAACGCGCAACGTGCCAATGCAAAAGCATTGAACCTTAAAAAGAATCGTGACGGCTCTCCAACGGATGCACAGATCAATCGTAAGATCACATTCGGTGTGTTGATGCGCGCGGGAGAAACATCTCCTCTTTTCAAAGAAGGTGATGGCGCGGAGATCATCGGCTATGTGGCCGAGGTAAAGATTGGTGCTATCGAAACATGTAATTGCAAACAGAAGGATCAGTGGCACCGCGATTCGCACATCGAGCTTACGCTTGAGCCCATGGAATCCGGCGACAAAACAAAGCTCCTTGTGGTAGAGGTTACACCTCGCTTCCGACAGTCCATGAAAGAAAAAGGCCTCGATTGGTCAAATCGAGGCCTCAGAGATGCATTTCTTGGTCGATGGGTTACGGTAAGGGGCTGGGTGTTCTACGATGCGATGCACGATGATGAATCTGCTTCGTCCGGCGGAACTCGCGTATGGCGAGGATCACCGTGGGAGATTCATCCTGTTACGCATATCGAGATCACGGTGCGGCCTTAAACATTTCTTTAAGCGCACCAAGGGAACCCATAACACCACTTGCTTCATACGGCATAAACACCGTGTTCTTGCTATTCATACCGAGAACCTTCATCGCCTCGATGTAACGCATGGCAATGAGGTATTGAACAGGGTCGCCACCTGTCTCCTTCACTGTAGCCGTTACAAGCCGTATGGCTTCTGCTTCTGCCTCTGCTACACGCTTGCGAGCCTCCCCTTCACCTTCTGCGATGAGAATCTTGGAACGCTTTTCGCCTTCAGCGTTGTTGATCTGTGCTTCGCGTTGTCCGAGTGACTCAAGAACCGCGGCCTGCTTGCTTGCATCGGCCGTGAGAAGTGTAGCACGACGGTCACGTTCGGCACGCATCTGCTTCTCCATTGCATCTTGAATGTCCCGAGGTGGAACGATATCCTGAAGCTCAACACGGTTAACCTTGACGCCCCATTTATGAGAGGCCTCATCCAAGATCACACGGAGTTTGCCGTTGATCGTATCGCGTGACGTAAGTGTCTGATCAAGATCAAGTTCGCCGATCACGTTTCGCAACGTCGTCTGCGTGAGTTTCTGAATGGCATCCGGCAGATTCGAGATCTCGTACACAGATTTCATGGGATCAACAACTTGGAAGTAGAGTAACGCATTGATCTCGATCGACACGTTGTCCTTGGTGATCACGTTCTGACGTGGAAAGTCATAGACACTCTCGCGCAGATCTATCCGCGGCGTCTTCGAGTGCATGTACATGTACTTTCCTGAAGGGTCGGTCTTCACATATCGCCAGTCAATGAGGCGGGACTTGTCGATGATCGGCAGAATGATATTGATGCCACTCTCGAGAGTCTTATGGTATCTGCCGAGGCGCTCAACGATCATTGTTTCCGCTTGGCGGATCACAACAACACCCTTGAACAGGAGGAGAAGAACAAAGACAGCAAGAATGATAAGAACGATTTCCATGGATCCCTCAGCGAAGAAAGAAAGGTGATCAGTTTACAGATACAACAAACAATACCGTGGAGTCTACTCGAACCACCTTAACCGTAACTCCCTCGGCTATAGGCATGCCATCTACAGACATCGCTCTCCATGAGTCGCCGTCAACCTGTACACGTCCGCCGTCTGGTGATGCCGGAATCGCATCTGTCACTCGTGCCAGGCGCCCAACAACAGCGTCAGATCCAGTTGGTGTTGAATGCGACGTCTTCATGAGCGTCTTATGAAGTAAGGGGCGAATCGCAACAAAGGAGACGAGACACGTCACAACAAACACGATCAATTGCACATTAAACGATGCATCCAGCCACGCCGCCGCACTTGCAGCCATGGCGGCAACGGCAAAGTTGGCTAGCACAAAGCCCGGAGTAACGATCTCGAGAATAAAGAGCAGGATTGCCGCAGCAAGCCAGTATTGGTAAGGGGTAAGGTTCATTTGTATGCGAGGTATGCTTCGAGATTGAGAGATTGACGGATCAAGAATTCTGCGTAGATCCGCTTATAATTCTGCACGTCCGGTGCATTCTTCATTGCATCGATGTACGACACATAAGCATTATAGAACAGTCCCTGATCCTCGTAGGCGGCCGCCAATACAAGCGATGTGATAGCAGCCCCCTGATCACCGGACTCACTCATGACGCTTCCCACGAGCTCTTCGGCAGTGGCTCTGTCTTGCCCGTCAACCATCCACAATGCGTACTCCGGCGTGCGTTCCGATGCGTCATCACTCTGCTCAACGTGCCAATAGTAAAGCGTGCCCTTCTTGATCCCAATGCCCTGCATCGAGAGCGCGAGCGTTGTGTCAGTCGTTTCACGCGTGCCAACTACACTGTTTTCACGATCGACGATCACAAGCTTGTATCGCGAGATCTTCTGTGAACGATGCCACAAAAAGGTCACGCTGTCATTGAGCAGTCGCGTGTGTCGAGGCATAATGACGGTGAAGACTTCACCCGACCCGATCTGTGATGATTCAACAGCCGCGAGAGCTTGTAACTCACCCGGCCCCCCAACCCAACGCAATACTGAATCGGCAATGTTTACCTCGTCGCCAGCAGCACGTTCAACCGAACCGGTCGTACGCATGTTAGCGCGACGTCCGTCTTTGAACGCAATGGGTTCAGACACTTCCGTGAGTTCGCCAACAACGTATGTTGCAAACTTGCCGGACACGCTACCTGTTTTCTGCGACGCAGCTTTATCCAGGTCTGAGATCTTGATCTGACCTTCCTTGCGTACCTCCACTGTTCTGCCATTAATGTGGGCGAGGCTCGCATAGCTACCTTTAGCCACTGTGATTTTATCCGTGAGCTTAAGATTCTGGCCAACAGCGAGTTTTTTGCCACCGTCGAGCGTGATATTGCCGCGAACAGCGAGCACCTTGAACTTGTCCTGCGCCATTGTGATACTGGCGGCGAACATGAAGACGATGAAAAGAGTACTATACCGTGTCATTTAACCTCCGAATTCGGAGCACTTGTACGTTTCCGCGTCCGCAAAGATGCACGGCTTCTCGTAATCTTGTCCCAGCCGGCAAGAATTATCTTCTTCAGGGAGTCTTCATAGAGGTCGTGCATGGTTCCCACAAGGGCTATACCCACCAGGGCGGGTGTAAGTGCCAGCTTGTATTGGTACACATCAAAGACCACAATGATCAGGTACAGGAACAGGATTGACTGACCTAATTGCAGAAGAATCGCCAGCGTATCGTACCAGTTTTCAGCGTTTTTGTAGATGTAGGTAAAGAGGTTGACGTTCAGTACGAGGACCACGAAGCCCACTAAAAGACTGAGCCACATTGGCATCGTATTGATGTACTGACCCGACATGATCATCGACAACACATTTGCATGGATCACAACGCCATGCATGTCCGGATAGCTTCGTCCTGCATAGTGTTCGTTAAGGGGCGTAAAAAAGTTATCGCTGAACGCATGGTCACCGATCTTTGGACCAAGGAACCCCATCAACACAATCTTACCCCGCAACAGAGATAGATCGGCTTCCGGGTCCAGCACTTGATCAGCGTCGAGCGAATAGAACTTCTCTAGTCCGCCACGGAAATTAATCACCTCATGTGTCGCTGTGCGTGCAAGCGCGGTCGCCGCCGAGTTGGGGGCAATGAGTTGCGCAATACGGACTGGAAATGACACCTCGGTGTGTCCGGCACACTCTTCTTCAAAGGACACTTCACGCACCGTCATAAACGCGGCGTCTTGATCTACGATAAGATTCGCATAGCCTGTGTTTGCATGCTCGCGAAACATCGGCGCACTTGTTTCGAGTGTATCGAAAACTCTCTCGGCATCAACGGCACTCGACACCCATTGTTCAACCACTCCTTCTGCCGATTCTTCCTTATACGCTACCTTCCCCACGAGCACAAGATTCTTGGTGGCATTCAATGCATCGCGAA
>JAPLFN010000042.1:17873-19217 GCA_026390655.1 Candidatus Kapaibacterium sp. | reverse complement strand
CGCTGATCGATGCATCGATCATCTTGGTGATCATTGCCCTCGGTGTTACGATAGCTCCTACTCCCGGAGCATTGGGCATCTATCAGTCATTTGCGCAGGCGGGTCTGGTTTCATTGGCTGGAGCATCCGCTACTGAAGGTTTGGCATTTGGTATACTCACGTGGTTAGTGAACTATGGAGTGGCACTCATTGTTGGAGCACTGTGCTGGGTTGCCGAAACTCGACATGGTTTGACGTTTAAGACATTACGAACTACACAATAGCGAATCAGATATGATAGAAACCGACGTCATTGTCATTGGTGCAGGTCCATGCGGACTCTTCACAGTATTTGAAGCAGGACTTCTCAAGTGGAAGTGTCACCTCATTGACTATCTACCTATACCCGGGGGGCAGTGCTCCGAGATCTATCCGAAGAAACCCATCTACGACATCCCGGGATTTCCTTCGGTTCTTGCCGGCGAACTCGTGGACAATCTTCTTAAACAAGGGGCTCCTTTCCACCCTGGTTTTACACTTGGTGAGCGAGCTGAACAGCTTGAGAAGCTGGAAGACGGTACATTTCGTTTGACCACGTCGCGTGGAACTGTGATCACTGGGAAGACTGTGTTTCTAGCTGGTGGACTCGGATGTTTTGAGCCTCGCAAGCCTGTGATCAGCAACATTGTCGACTTTGAGGATAAAGGTGTGGAGTACATCATCAAGGACCCTGAGTTCTATCGTGGCAAACGCGTCATCATTGGAGGTGGGGGAGACTCCGCACTCGATTGGACGATTGTGTTAGCAGATATCGCAAGCGATGTGACGATGGTGCATCGCAGTGCGCAGTTTCGTGCCGCCCCTGACTCGGTATCGAAGGCTCATGAGTTAGCCACAAGCGGTAGGATCACACTCATCACCGACGCGCAAGTAACAGAGCTACACGGTGAAGGGGCTTTGCAGAGCGTAACGATCACGCATAACAATGATGAAAAGCGCGACATCACTGTTGATCACTTCATCCCGTTGTTCGGTTTGTCACCAAAGCTCGGCCCAATAGCTACGTGGGGCCTATCGCTTGACAAGAACTCTGTCAACGTAGATCCTGTGACATTCCAAACAAGCATCGAAGGCATCTATGCCGTTGGTGACATTGCAGAGTATCCCAATAAGCTAAAGCTCATTCTTTGTGGATTTCACGAAGCTGCAATGGCATTGAATTTCGAGTATCAGCGATTGCACCCGGAGAAAAAGCATGTTCTTAAATACACGACTGTCACGGGTGTAGGAACGTTATAGGGTGATGATTGCCTCTATGAAATCTTCTATCACAATCGCTCTACTCGCACTTTGGTTAGCCCCGTA
>JAPLFN010000042.1:15101-17830 GCA_026390655.1 Candidatus Kapaibacterium sp. | reverse complement strand
GTTCAGGGTAAGAGCGTTGTCTCTTCTGTGAGTGGGATCCCTCTTCTTGCATATCCTTTACAGGGGGCTACTGTAGCCGATGACTTTCCGGACTACACTTCTGATGATGCTGGTCGTCTCTATGATTCTCTGAAGCTGGCAGGACTTAGCTGGGTAGCGATAACACCGTGTGGATACATGGACAGCACCTTTGATACGAAGATCGGGTGGACCGCGTGGTCTAAACGTGATTACCCCGAAGGCATTCGCAATGCACGATCACATGGCATGAAGGTCATGATCAAGCCCTACCTATGGTCGATGGACTTCTGGACGAAGAAACGTTGGACAGGTGACATCAGGTTCGATGACAAGGCAAAACGCGAAGAATGGTTCCGCTCATACACGTCGTGGATGTTGCAGTGCGCCTCATACGCCAAAGATGGGGGAGCAGACCTTCTTTGTGTTGGCTTGGAACTGCCTCACCTTACGCCGTATGATGTGCAATGGCGGCGTCTCATTGACACAATCAGAACGGTCTACAAGGGGGCTTTGACTTACGCATCTCACGGACTGGATGAGGCTGAGGCAATTCGCTTTTGGGATGCGTTGGACGTAGTGGGAGTGAATATTTATCCAACACTTAGTAGAGACGACCATCCGACGGACAATGACCTACAGAATGGCTGGAAACCGGTCTGCGACCGACTCAGCCTACTCAGCAAGAAGACCAAGAGGAAGGTGGTTCTAACAGAGGCCGGCTTTAGAAGCGTAGAGAAGGCGTACGACAAGCCTTGGGAATGGCCGGAGCATAGACCCCGAAAGATCAACGATGAACACCAACGTCAGGCCTATGCTTCATTGGCTTCAGCGTGTTTTCGCGAGCCTTGGTATGGCGGTGTGTTCTGGTGGAAGATGTTCACAGACCCTCGTAAAAACAACGAGGGGCGAGATGGATTCTCGCCCCAAGGGAAAAGTGCATGGTATCAGATGAAACAGGATCTCAGTTTGACTGTGCAGCCTGGTTTCGTGAAGCAAAACGGACCCCAACGGTAACAGCGGAGGCGAACAGCCACGTAGAGAGGATACCGTTCAATAGGAAGTTCCCG
Source organism: Candidatus Kapaibacterium sp. (assembly GCA_026390655.1). Lineage (GTDB taxonomy): Bacteria > Bacteroidota > Ignavibacteria > Kapaibacteriales > Kapaibacteriaceae > UBA10438. The sequence continues at coordinate 16,742 of JAPLFN010000042.1, read as the reverse complement.
CCATCGCGATAGAAGGCCAGACCAGCCGCATAGCACGCAACAAGTCCTTCAATAGAATGGGGATACATCGTTCCGCTAATCCATACTGCAAAGTTTGTTACTATGAAGAAGCCGATCGCAGCGATTGTGCCGCCGCCAAGGACCACTGCTGCTGGTTTCCATGAACGAATAGCGTGACCAAAGAGACTAATCGCTATCACAGAGCCATAAACCCACGGCTGGGTTCCATGAAGGACATACTCAGAGCCAAAGACCACACCTAGCGCAAGATCACTGAGGATCATTGCTGCAATGGGCACGATCAATGAACGCAGACGGTCTGCAAAGAGAACGCCGCCCATTAATGCTATCGCCATCACGGGAGTAAAATTAGGCCAGTGTGGGATCAATCTGCTCAAAGCAACGAGTGCGATCGTGGCCATAGCAGTGGTGTCAAATAGACGTTGGTTCTTCATTGATTAATGCCTCAGTGAGCGGGGATTCCTGTACCACGCTTAGTTTACATAATGAAGATTATACTTCAATTAGAAGGGGTCCATTCTTGCGAATAAACCCACCTGATCATGCCGTTACCGCCTTTAATGATAGAGCTTCCGTAACCTTCTCTGCAGCAACTTGTAAGGTGTTGGCAAGAAGGAAATTGAGACCGGATTTGCGCAATATCTCAAGTGCTTCATCCGCATTTGTGCCGTCCAACCGAACGATTAATGGCACATCAACCTCTACAAGTTGAAGCGCTTGGAGGATGCCATTTGCAACTCTATCACAGCGGACAATGCCACCAAAGATGTTGATGAGCACGGCCTCAACATGAGGGTCACTCATCATGATGCGGAAAGCATTAGAAATGCGCTCTACGTCAGCCCCACCACCCACGTCTAGGAAGTTAGCCGGTCTTCCGCCTGCCAACTGGATAATGTCCATCGTTCCCATGGCGAGACCTGCTCCATTGACCATACAGCCCACGTTACCATCAAGCTTGATATAGTTGAGGCTGTACTTACCGGCTTCTACTTCTAGCGGATCTTCTTCCTCAATATCACGCAGGGCAGCCCATTCTGGGTGGCGGTATTCTGCGTTATCATCGAAGTTAACCTTGGCATCTAGAGCAATGAACTCTCCATCAGGCGTGGATACTAGAGGATTCACTTCCAGCATACTGCAGTCCATGGCCTCATAGGCCTTGTAAAGCGTAATGATAAAGTTGATAAAACTCTTTAGACCAGCCCCCTTAAGTCCAAGTCCAAAACCAAGTTCACGCGCTTGAAGAGGCATGAATCCAGTTGTTGGATCAACATGGACCTTAATGAGCTTCTCAGGTGTTTCCTCGGCCACAGTTTCGATCTCTACACCACCTTCCGTGGACACCATGATGATGTTTGTACCCGTGTTGCGGTCAAGGAGGATCGAGCAATAGTACTCATGCTCAATGCGACAACCTTCTTCGATCAGGACGCGACGAACAATCTTGCCTTCTTCGCCGGTCTGAACAGTAACGAGTTTGTTGTTGATAAGGCCGTTTGTGACCTGATATGCACGGTCGGCCAGATTACCGTCTGTGATCACAGAAACGCCACGAAGGGGCTTTCCATTAAATTCGACCTCTTCGTTCGTCACTGCGTCGTAAACTATTCCTTTTCC
>JAPLFN010000042.1:11990-15073 GCA_026390655.1 Candidatus Kapaibacterium sp. | reverse complement strand
GCTTTCACAACGATCACGGAAACACCTTGGGCAACGAAGTCCGTAAAGGCAACTGCACCGGCATCAACGGCTGAGAACACCGCCTTATTGCGGAGAACTGGTACGCCATACTGCTTGAGCAGGTCTTTTGCCTGATATTCGTGGATATTCATGTGGTCCTCAAAGTTGGAAAGTTCGCGTCGTATCTTGGTAAGCCACGAATTTACGGAACCACTTCGGTTTTAACGAAGAAGCATAATCAACATGCGAATTGCCCGAGTCTATATTCTTATCGTCGCTTGCATCCTCGGGTGGTTAACTGTGCGTCCCCTATTCGTCAAAGACATGTCTCCAGGGAGCGAAAAGAACCCGATCCGGCTCATGTTGACACCGTCAACGGACGCTCAGGCCATCATTCGGGATGGGGATGTCTTAGCACAATATCTCTTGGCTGAAACAGGGCTCCACGTTTCGGTGGCGGTCCCCAATTATTACATTACCGTTGTTGAGGCCTTTGGGACTGAACGTGCGGATATGGCAATCATGAACACGTTCTCTTATCTCTTGGCACATTCCAAATACGGCGCTCGAGCCGTGTTACGAGTTGCCAGACGCTATGGCGAGCTTACCTATCGAGGAGAGTTCATTGTTCGTGCTAATAGTGGCATTGATTCACTCTATCAGCTTCAAGGCCGCACTATTGCCTATGTAGATCCCTCGTCAACGTCCGGCTACATCTATCCTAAGGAGATGCTACGCATTCGCGGCGTTGTACCCCGACAAGAGGTGTTTGCTAATGGACACAATCAGGTAGTTACGAAGGTTTATCAAGGAGATGTTGACGCGGGTGCTGTGTTCTTTTCGCGACCTGATTCTGTCACCGGCGAGCGACTTGATGCTCGAGCAAAGATCGCGACGGAACATCCTGACGTGTTTGACATCGTAAAAGTCATTGCTCTTACGGAGGAGATTCCCAACGATCCTGTTGTTGTGAGGAAGGGGCTCCCACAAGACGTGGTGGATAAACTCATTGCAGCCCTGCTACGCTTTCAGGAAACACCGAACGGCAAGAAGTCGCTCATGACCATTGCCAGTGTCGAAGGATTCAAACCTTCAAGCGATGATGATTATAGCGCAGTACGCACGTTAGTAGCGAAGTATGGCATTGATGTCGAAAGCGCAGTGCGGAGGAAGAAACGGTAATTCACCGATCGGTGAGTTTACGCGCAAACGTTGTCACGCCCTTTGCAACACCACTTACTAAGGACGCGAGGTCTTCTAACGAAGGACGGACCCGGGCAAGTAGGCTTTGCTCAAGCATGCGAATGTCTTCGGCGATGCCAGCAAGGCTCTGCGCGCCATTTGACAACTTCGATAAGTCGCTCTCAAGCTTCACAATGGAGCGCTCAGTTTGATCCAGCACTCTACCGGCCTTCTCAAACACAGGTGTTGAGGAAACTCTCAACTCATGAACGTCCTTCTGCATCAATTCCACAACCGCGGTTACACGATTAAGGTTCTTACCTGCGTTCACTGCCACGATTGCAATCACCGCAAACAATACGGCGGCTGCACCAAGCGCAAGACAGGCAAATATGAGAAGCGTGGTATCCATTGACTACTTGATCTCAGAACGGAATGCTTCTGTTCCGGCCTTGGCCGCATCACTAACCTTGTGCGCGCGATTTTTTGCGTCACGAAGAACCTGCTCCGCATTTGACATAAGATTATCTGCCTGACTCCGTGCGGAGGTAACGATGCGTTCAGCGGCAAGCCGACCTTCATTGACAACATCTTCAAAGCCATCTTCAACGTTGCCAGTGGCTTTATTGAACATCTGCTGTGCTTTATCGACTACTTCTTCGGTTCTGTCTGCGATGTCACGTCGCAGTTCTTTTCCACTCTTTGGTGCAAGCAAGAGTGCGGCCACCGCACCTGCTGCTCCGCCAAGAATGGCACCGATAAGAAAACCCTTGGTGTAAGAGCTGTTATTGTCTTCCATGAAAACCTCCGTCTAGTTACCATTGTTCAGGAAGCGTGATGGGCTTACTCTGAGCAACAAGGATAAATTCAGCAAACTCGCGAACGGCTCCATTTCCACCCTGGGATGCACAGGTGATATGGGCAGTCTCTTGAATCGCGGCCACCGCGTCGGACGGGCACGCCGTTAAGCCACAGATTCGCATGACATTTAGGTCGTTCACATCATCACCAATATACGCAATGTCTTCAGGTGATAATGCAAGTCGACGTGCCAGTTCTTGCAATGTTGTGGTCTTGTCTCGACTCCCAAGAATCACTTCTGTAATCCGAAGCTTCTCTGCCCTGCGCACGACGATCGGAGAGTTCTCGCTCGTGATGATCGCCGTTTGAAGGCCCGCTCGATGGAGTAGCGTCACACCCATTCCATCTCGCGTAGAGAACCTCTTGAGCTCCTCTCCCCTCTCCGAGAAGTACATTGCCCCATCCGTCAACGTACCGTCTACATCCATCACAACGAGTTTGATACGCTGGGCACGCTCTGAGTTTGTCATCTCTATTCCCCTAGATCTGTGGTGATGTTGCATTGTCGGCGTAGTTTCGTGCCACAAAACTACACTGGATGCTCATGGCTACACGTTACATTCTCCTTACCATCTCTTTGCCCGAAGAGCAGATGGATCTGGCCATCGGCGTCCTATCGGGATTTCCTATTGTGGGGATAGAGCAGGGAATGGATGAGTTCAAGGTGTGTTTTGATCAGAATGACTGGCAGGATGACTATGCCGGTATGATCATCACCGAAATGAATGAGGTTAGTCTAACGGCGTCAATTGTAGATGTGAAAATCCAGGAGGATAAGAACTGGAATGCGGAGTGGGAAGCAAGCATTGAGCCTGTCATTGTGAACGAACGGATCGCGATCGTTCCGGAATGGCGCGCGTCGGAATACAATCATCCTCTTACGCTGATCATTACTCCCAAGATGTCCTTTGGTACGGGGCACCATGCAACCACGAGAATGATGTGTATCCTTATGGAGCAGTATGCAAAAAAGGACGACGTCTGGATTGATGTTGGAACCGGAACCGGTGTCCTTGCCATCTTGGCTGCGAAGTTAGGTG
>JAPLFN010000042.1:5692-11914 GCA_026390655.1 Candidatus Kapaibacterium sp. | reverse complement strand
TCGACAACAATGAATGGTCCATTGCCAACAGTCTTGAAAATGTGGCTCGAAATAACGTTGAGAGCGTAGTCCGTATTGAGCAACAAGAAGTGCAAGACACAGTATTTCCAACGTGTGACGGTCTGGCAGCAAATCTCTACCGCCACATCGTGATCCCCTTTGCCCCTTCCTTTGTGCAAAGTGTTGTTCCGGGTGGGGTCATCCTCGTATCAGGCATATTGAAGTATGACAAGGACGAGGTGGCTGCTCCATTCCTCGATTGTGGCTGCACTATCATTGAGAGTCTCGCCGAGACTGAATGGTGTGCTATTGCGTTTCGTACACCCGAGTTGGCGCAGTGAACGATAAACGAAAGCGTAATGAGTGGATACCGATCGCTCTTGGAGCTGTCTTTGGTGCCGTTCTTTTAATCTTGGTTCTCAACGGTGGCATGTGTGAGCGATACAACAAGCGGATGCAGCGTCAGCAACTGATGCAGGATTACCTGAACTCTCTGCGGAAGAAGTAAGATCTATTAGTTGTTCCAGTACTGTTGGCCAAAGAAGAACGTGTCTCGTCCACCACGGCCTTCAATCAGGAACACAACGTCTGTCTGTGACCTGCGCTCCAAATACTCGCGAGCATCTTCTTCAGTGATCTCGGCATACCGCGCAAGATCCGTAACAACAACCCGGCCTGCATTCGTTCTTATAAGGTGGCGAACAATGGCGTCCACTCTCGTTGTTTCCTTGCGATAGTCCTTCAGACTGCTTACGAGCAACCAGCCCCCTCCCATGATATGGAGTGAGCCCACGATGAAACACGTCAAGATGTCTGAGAACTGGGTCCCACCGTTGTACCAGCCCACGATTCCAAAAAGAAGGTAGACCAGGCTAAAAACGGTAATCAGTGAACCAAGGAGGTATTTAATGCGATACATGGTGTGAGATTGAATGTCCACTGCAAAACTACGAAGTGGCTAACTTCGTAGCATCACGAACAGTTCCGTTGCATATGCAATCCATCCGATCCGACTATTCAGCTGTTCTTGACGTCCTAAAAACCACGGAGCCTGTCCTGCGGGCCGCCGAGGTTTTATCGCGCTCAGCATCTGTTTCCGTGAAGACATTGACAGGCTCGTCTCGTGCGGGCTTTGTTGCCGCTCTGTGGTCACTTGGATCGATGCCCTTTGTGATTTTGACGTCGGACGACAAAGACGTCGATGATCTTGTTCATGATCTTGCAGCCCTCATTGGACATGACATGGTCTCGGGAATTCGCGGTGCTGTTCGGCATAGCGCACTCGCAGCCGGCGGCATGGTCCATCACGAGCAAGTTGATGCTCTCACTCGACTGAAAAAGCATGATCGGTTCGTACTCGTGGCATCCGCCTCTGCACTAGCTCTTAGGCTTCCTGGTGATAGCGAACTTGACACGGCTCGCATTGAGATCTCAAAAGGCGATGAATTGAAATTTGACGAGTTCGTTACGGGGCTCATTTTAGCCGGCTTTGAGCGGACGGACTTTGTAGCGAAGCCAGGCGACCTCGCCGTCCGTGGTGGTATCGTAGACATCTTCCCCGGCGGGTGGGATAACCCGCTGCGCTTAGAGTTTTGGGGTAACGTTGTTGATTCAGTACGCGAGTTTGAGCCCCTTTCACAACGATCAATTCGAGAACATACATCCGTTACGTTCCTTGGCCGTGTCTACCATGACGATGATGACTCTCTCACGAGTGGCGTTATGGATCATGTGCCCGACTCATGCGTCCTCGTGCTCGATGGTCCGGAGGCCATCGCATCTGAACTCCACCGCTTGGATGTCTCCGTTGATATGGACTCTTGGGCTTGGCCGACGCTACGAATGAATCCTCTTGGTGAGGCTGTGATAGCGGTGAAGACGGCTGCTCAGCCATCCTATAGTGCTACGATTGAAATGCTGCTGAGATCTACCTCTAAGCTACAGTCGAAAAATGTTACTGTTACGATCGGTGCAGATGGACATCAGAATGTGAAACGCATTCGTGAGCTCTGCGATGCACTTGCCGATCAGATAGAAGATGACAACCCGGCCGACGGCGAGGCATATCATCGCACGATCATCGCAATGAAGTGGGTAAGCATCGCCTTGAGTGAAGGATTTCTGTGGGAAGAACTAGGAATTGCCTGCTTAACCGAGCATCAGGTGTTTGGACGTCAGCGTGCACAACGTAGGACAAAGAAGCAAGAAGGTGGATTTTCACTTAGAGATCTTCAACAGTTACATCGTGGCGACTATGTTGTTCATGCCGATAAAGGAATAGGCAAGTTTGATGGACTCGACACAATTGTTATTAATGGGTCTACCGTTGAGTGCGTAAAGCTCGTGTTTCTTGGGGGCGACAATCTTTACGTTCACCTCAACTACGTCCATAAGCTCTCAAAGTATGCAAGTGAGGAAGGGGCTGTCCCAAAGCTGAGCAAACTTGGCTCCGCAGAGTGGGATAGGAAGAAAGCAAAAGCCAAGAAGAGAATCAAGGACATCGCTCGGGATCTCATCAAACTGTATGCTCTACGCAGATCACAGCCTGGCTTTGCATTTGCACCCGATACTGTGTGGCAGAAGGAGTTTGAAGCGTCATTTCAGTACGAAGACACGCCCGATCAGGCGAAAGCAACCGCAGAGGTCAAGCTCGACATGGAGCAAGCCGTTCCAATGGATCGTCTCATCTGTGGTGATGTTGGTTTCGGTAAGACGGAAGTTGCTGTTCGAGCTGCTTTTAAGGCGGCACAAGCTGGACGTCAAGTAGCCGTGCTCGTCCCTACTACGATCCTCGCTGAACAGCACGGCGTTACATTTCGAGATAGGCTTCACCGCTATCCGGTCACTATTGAAGTCCTCTCTCGATTTCGAAATCGACAAGAACAGAAGGACATTCTTGAAAAGATCAAGTCAGGAAACGCTGACATCGTCATTGGCACGCATCGTCTTTTAAGTAAGGATGTCGATTTCCGCAATCTCGGCTTACTCGTTATCGACGAGGAACATCGCTTCGGTGTTGGTGCCAAGGAAAAGCTTCGCCAACTCCGCACGCACATCGATACGCTCACGCTTACAGCTACGCCGATCCCGAGGACACTTAACTTTTCTCTGATGGGTGCTCGAGACCTTTCCGTGATTGAAACGCCCCCGAGAAATCGACTTCCGATACAGACGGAAATCCTTCAGTGGGCAGACGACGTTCTGCGCGAAGGGTTGCTGCGGGAGCTCGAGCGTGGTGGTCAGGCATTTATCGTGACTGATCGCATTAAGGATATGGATAAGCTCTTGATGAAATTCAAGATGCTCGTGCCTACACTACGAATAGCAATGGCACATGGTCAGATGGACAGTGAGCAGATCGAAGATGTGATGGAGGGATTCCTCGAACGGAAATTCGATGTTCTCATCGCTACGAAGATCATCGAGTCCGGTCTAGACATTCCTAATGCCAACACGATGATCATTGAGAATGCTGATAATTTTGGTTTGGCCGAGCTCTACCAACTGAGAGGTCGAGTTGTGAGATCAAATGCTCAAGCCTACTGTTTTCTGCTCATTCCTCCCGTGCACACATTATCACGCACAGCACTTCGTAGACTGCAGGCCCTCGAAGAATACACGGATCTTGGTTCTGGTTTTCAGCTTGCAATGCGTGATCTCGAGATCCGCGGCGCTGGCAATCTTCTTGGCGGTGAGCAGAGCGGCTTCATTATGGACATGGGCTTTGAACTCTATCAAAAGATATTGGACGAAGCCGTTACAGAGCTTCGGCATGAGGAGTTTTCTGAACTCTTTGCCGGTACAAAGGAGCTCGCCTACAACTTCACGAATGAGGATATCTCTGTTGAGGTTGATGCCGATGCTCTGTTACCAAAGGCATACATACCGCACGATACCGATCGGTACGATGTGTACAAACGCCTCTATAACGCCCATGAGCAACGCGAAGTGGATCTTGTCTACAATGAACTTCGTGACCGTTTTGGTGCGTTGCCATTGGAAGCCGAAGAGTTGCTATTCGCCGTGCGCCTGCGTATTGCCGCCCTTCCAACAGGTTTCTTGCGTGTGAATGTTCGCGACTCACGCCTCCTCGTTGAGTTACCGGCCGACACAAATACGCGTTGGTATGAACGCGTATTCAAACTGATACTTCCGCTGATTACGACAATTCCGAATACGCACTTTGTTCAGAATGGCAAGCGCCTTCTCGTAGAGGTAATGCTTGGCAGACGTGAGGACGCTATTGCAATACTTGAACAATTTTCTGCTGCCACTGTGTCGCCGGAAAACCTTGTGGAGGATGAGCAATGACCCGACTTCTTGCGATTGAAACAAGTGGAACGGTCTGTAGCGTAGCCGTCGCCATCGACGGTTCACTCGTTTCATCTATTGAGATCCTGCATTCAAATGTCCATGATGCAATGCTCACTCGCTGCGTCCGCGATGTTGTTGAGAATGCCACGCTACATATTTCGGACATTGATGTTGTGGCGGTTTCATCTGGCCCGGGCTCCTTCACGGGACTCCGCATCGGAGCGGCGTTCGTTAAGGGGCTTTGCTTTTCCGGCTCCCCCACTCTGCTAGCCGTGCCTACTCTCACTGCGTTGCTACATGCAGGCACGGAGGTAGCCACTATTGGTGGCTTTGAGAGCATCACGGCTGTTGTGTCCTCTCACAGAGACCTCGTGTATTGTGCCACGAGTCCTACGTCCGACGCTACTCACACACCGCATATAGAGCTTCTCTCGAAGGAGAGTGTGTTGCAGCGCATCTCCGATCGAACCATGGTAGTAGGCCCGGCAGCCGCTATGTTTGTACCCAATCCTGTTAGCGGTCTCACACGACTCTCAGCACGCTTTGTTGCCTTTGCAGCCTGGCGTCTCCTTGCTGCCGGAGCACCGTTTACTGATGCGATGACCTTTGTACCCGATTATCGTCAGGATTTCGTTCCGAAATCCTGAGACGCCACAATCCGTTCGTATTTTCGTTTTTTCAATAACGACGCCTGCATCATTATGATCCAACGGTATACGCGACCTGATATGGGGGCCATTTGGTCCGATCAAAACAAGTTCTCCATTTGGCTCGAGATAGAGATTCTCGCATGTGAGGCTCAAGCCTCATTGGGCGTCATCCCGAGAGAGGCCGCAGCCGAGATACGCGCAAAGGCTTCGTTCAATGTGGAGCGCATTCTCGAGATTGAAGAAGTCACAAAACACGATGTGATTGCATTCACAACCAATGTTGCAGAATATGTAGGTCCGTCATCCAGGTTCATTCACCTTGGAATGACGTCCAGTGATGTTTTAGATACGTGTCTTGGTGTTCAACTCAAACAGGCGGGAGAACTGATTCTTGCCGATCTAATCACTCTGCGCGATATTCTTGCCCGCCGAGCGAAGGAGTTTCGATACACAGTATGTATCGGTCGTTCTCATGGTATCCACGCAGAGCCCACAACGTTTGGATTGAAACTTGCTCTGTGGTACGAAGAATGTAAGCGAAGCATAGCCCGTATGGAGCGAGCCATTGAAACAATCAGTGTTGGCATGATCTCCGGTGCTGTTGGAACGTTTGAGCACCTCTCTCCTGAAGTAGAAGTGTACGTTTGTGAAAAGCTTGGGCTCACACCCGCTCCCGTGAGCACACAAGTTATCCAGCGAGACAGGCACGCCGAGTATCTCACGACGCTTGCGATTATTGGCGCCTTTTTGGAAAAGATTGGGACTGAAGTGCGACATCTTCAACGCACTGAGGTTCTCGAAGCTGAGGAATACTTCTCTATCGGTCAGAAGGGTTCCTCTGCGATGCCCCATAAACGGAATCCAATTCTCAGTGAGCGTATCTGTGGAATGGCAAGAGTCCTGCGAGGCAACGCTCTTGCCGCGATCGAGAACAATGCACTTTGGCACGAGCGGGATATTTCCCACAGCTCCGTTGAACGCGTCATCTGCCCAGACTCAACGATTGCTCTTGATTATATGCTGCATCTTGCCACAAGCCTTATAGATAAGCTTCTCGTTTATCCCGAAGCTATGAAGCGTAACCTCGCACTAACACATGGACTCCCGTTCTCGCAGAGTGTATTGCTTGCATTGGTACGTAAAGACGTGTCCCGTGAGAATGCCTATGCAATGGTTCAACGCAATGCGATGAAGACATGGGAGACGAAGACTCCGCTTCGACAAACGCTCAGTGATGACCCCGAGATTACTGCGTTAT
>JAPLFN010000042.1:0-5670 GCA_026390655.1 Candidatus Kapaibacterium sp. | reverse complement strand
TTGACGATGCTCGTATGCTCAAGAATGTTGATCAGATCTTTGTCCGATGTGGTCTCACGTGATAGCGCGTTCGATGGTTGTGCTCGTTGTGCTGGTGGCAACCGTAGTTGCGGGAGTATCTTTGTCTGGTAGACGCGGCGATGGCGGAGAGGCACTCTCCGAGCGATACTGTAAGACGTGTCATGTTAAGCCCCTTCCAGAACACCTCGACAAAGCAACATGGGTGGCCAAGGTCTTCCCTATCATGCGCAAGTATATGGGCATGGATGCTCTTCCGCAGCGCGATCAACTTCCTCACGACCTAAAGGCGTTCTATCCTGCGTTCCCTACGATGACGGAAGACGAATGGTACACAGTGGCGCAGTGGTATATCGACAACGCGCCAAGCGTGTTGCCTGGTCCTCCACCCGTGGTTGTGTCTGGTGTAACACCACTTTTCAATGCCGTACCGATCGTACAGACTGTAGATCTGCCACTGACAACATTGGCACGTTTTGATATACCACGACATCGGATGATCATTGGCGATGGCCTACGAAATGCCCTCTTCGTCACGGACATAGCAGGCATCACCGTTGCACGAGTAGCATTGGGTGGCCCCCCTTCGAGTGTTGATATTCAGGCGGATGCTTGGTATGTGACGGATATGGGACAGCTACTCCCTCATGACTCTGCGATTGGAAAGCTTGTCAAGGTCACATGGATCAACGATAAACCGACTTCGACTGTGTTGCTCGACTCGCTCCGTAGGCCAGCACATGTAACAGTTGTTGATCTTAACAACGATGGTCGAAAAGACTTTCTTATGTGTGAGTACGGCAACCTCATTGGACAGTTCGGGTGGTATGAGATTAACGCAAAGGGGACAAAGAAGTATCATCTGCTAGCCCCACTACCAGGAGCAATTCGTGCCGTAGTACGCGACATGAATGGAGACAAGAAACCGGATATTGTTGTGCAGATGGCTCAGGCGCGCGAGGGCCTCTTCGTCTATATCAACGGTGGTAAGGGCCGGTTTACAGCAAAAGAGTTGCTCACCTTCCCACCGTGTTTTGGGTCATCATCATTTTCTTTTACTGACACTGATGGCGATGGTCAGGACGAAGTCGTGATAACGACCGGAGACAACGGTGACTATGAAAACCCGCCGTTTAAGCCGTACCACGGGATCTATGTCTTTGCAAATGACGGCCGAGGCAGATACGTTCAATCCTCATTCCAACGCCTAGACGGAGCCTATGGGGCTATCATTCGTGATTTTGATGGTGACGGCGCACGCGATATGCTCTCCTATTCCTATTTCCCTCGTTTCGATCGTGGGGATATTGATCAACTCCGATTTGATTCACGGTTTGGGTCTACATCGCCGATCACATGGCGAGTTCAAGGGGCTGACCAGGGTAGGTGGTTAGTATCTGACGTTGGGGATGTAGATGGCGATGGCGACGACGACGTATTCCTTGGCAATGTGTCAATGGGTCCGGGAGTAGTTCCTGAAACTATAGCCAAGCGATGGATGAGCAACAACACAGTTGCAATGTTTCTGCGTAACACAAAGCGTTGATCATTCGATCACGATCCCGACTGTCTTGCGTCGGCCATCCTTCACAAGAGTGAGATAGAACGTTCCTATAGCTACATCTGGAATCGTCGCACTAATTTGACTACCCGTTCGGACAGTCTCGAGAATTACTCTTTTGCCAAGGAGATCCGTAAGAAGGACTTCAGTTGCATCGGAAGTTACCGTCCGTCCATTGATCGCAAATGGGATTTCTAACGGCGCTAATAATCTCGGCCGTCCACTCTCGACGCATAGTCCATCGAGCGAGAACACACCGTTGAGAATACGAAGATCGCTCACTGAGGTATCTAGCTGCACGCTATCGATCTTCAACGTGACCGAGGCGGAGTCTCCTAGTACAGCACGGGCATTGCTTCGGCGAAATGTGGTTCCCGCTCGAGAAGCCAATCGAAATGGAAACGTCATTTGAACAGTGGTATCGTTCAACCTCACCGCATTCCGTAGTGGAAGAAGTGTGGTAGCACGCATCGATACCCATGCCACCCCAATAATGGTTCTTGCGTTCGATGGTTCGCTCTTAACCCGAAGGTATAGATCTACGGTGTCACCTGGAGCTCCACGAGCATCATCAATGCTTACTGACATAATAGCCGGTCGCACGTAGACACTGTCTGTCACAACGCATCCACCTTCCGTTGTGATCTCCACAACGAACCATCTTGGCGTGGTAATCTCAGCTGTCTCGACTGTGTCATTGTTCTGCGAGGAGTCATACATCCTTTCTCGCCACAGATATGAAACACCACCCGTGGCAATGAGTATGGTTCGGGCACCATCAGATACAACGGTATCTCTCGCCGAAAGAGTAACTCGCTCGCGTCGCGTTGCACCTTTCACAATAGGTGTTAGAACACCACGTACGCCATCTATTCCCTCTCGAGCCCCATAACTCGTCTCCTCATGGTTACTATTACAGATTGATGTTCCCGATCTGCCACCAACCGTAATTACGCTAGACGTGGTCATGATTGAGGCGGATGAACATCCAACTATTCCTCCACCTCCGCCTCCACCTGGACCGTAATGAAAGAGCTCGCCCCACGTATTTCCTCCGTTACCGCCGGAGACATCCGCTTCGAGCACGCCAATGATCGTGTCTGCAAAGACAGCGATCGTACCTCCGCTACCACCTCCTCCTGCTCCATCTTCCCGAGCACCGAGCGCGTGACCGCCACGACAAAGCAATAGCGCCTTGTTGCTCGTTGAGACAACAACTGGTGCACGAACGATGATGATACCACCTCCGGCGCCACCTTGAGTCCCGTTGAAGTCATTCTGATGTCCGCCGCCACCACCACTGCCAATCAGTATACGATCGTTTCCTAGCAATAACCCGGGAGCCCAGGCACTGCGCCCTCCCCGCACGAGACGAGTGAAAGCAGACGTCTGATCTCCGCCATTGCCACCGGAACCGAATAGAGAACCTCCACCTCCACCCGCATTCCGAGCGAGTCCACCATATGCTGAACCGAGACCTTCACCCATCGTGACTGAACGAAGGCTCATGGTATTCGTGTCGTCAATAGTAGCCGTGTCGAACGTGTTTAGACTAGCTCTTCCTCCTCGCCCTCCAGATCCGCTCGCGTCAATCACTCCGTTTATATACAGAGTATCACGACATTCGATGGCAATGATACCGCCATGCATTCCATTCCATGGAAGACAGCGAAGTGTATCATTGATCGATGCTCCGGTGGCATAGAGAAGCTTAACAACTTGGAGGCCGAATGACGGATCGTACAAATGAACTCCAGCCGTCTGGAGAAATACAGTAGTACCTATTGTGGTGTCTACTATGCTGTATTCACACATCCCGGTTTTCGTGCTATCTCGAGAAATGGTTTGATGCAATAGGACATGATCTCCACGTCGGAGCAGCGATGGATCGAGCACTGTGAGTGTTCTTTTACATGAATCGACGGCTACAACTGCTGTCGCCTGTGACCGAAATCCCGACCAAACAGGCTGAGATACAGCAACAACAGAGCTCACTATCGCTAGCCCGATCAGGACGAGAGAATACGCCATCGGGCGATCTCCTCATCGTACCACATCATTACTGTTTCATCCGTCTCCAACACAATATCAACACCGCCGTTGAGATGGAATCGATGCTCGGGCTGCGATCCCGCATTCTCGTGCAAAATGTGAAGTACGCCGGATGTTACAAGGATCATCAACATTCTGTCGCGGCGTTCCCCGCTGCAGCCTGTGAGTTCCGAAGCGGCAACATCTGCATCTACGCGGATCACTGTAGCAAGATCGGTTGAGAGATCATTCGTTGTACCCGGACCAAGCATCCTTCGAACTGAACCTTTGATAGAGAATGCCGATACACTAACGAAACCGCTTGCATCGAGATCAAAGACATGTGTTTTCGTTTGGCCATCATTTCCCGACATCGTAGAGGCAGTAAGCTGAGGAGGACGCGCCGCATCGCTACTTCCGAGGTAGACATCACCGCCAAGTGCTACAAGCGAAAGGTTAGTCTTGTCCGTGATAAAGCAACCACCAATTGCAATGGCACGCCCTGGTGCTAACGCAGTTGCTCTCCCGAGAACGCCGATCGCAGTTCCAGCATGTGCACTCGCTATTGAAGTGGCTTGGCCCAGCGTGCCGATGGACGTTGTGAGTGTCCCTCCTGCTCCTCCACGGATGCTACTTCCGAACGTACCAATGATGGTGTCGGACATTACAGCTGAATTCGTAGCTGCGTGACCTCGCACTCCAACGCGTTCTGTTGGGGGCACGGATGTGTAGGAGGATGATTGCGACACACCAATGACACCTGCACCACTCGTATTCGCAATGGAAAGTAAACCAATGTGTAAGGGCCCGGACGCAACGATCTCAATTCCTCTGCGGGGAGGAATAGTTCCACCAATATCAATTGCCGTTCCGCTTCCCGACGTCAGCGCATTGTAGCGTAGGCCGGTACCTCCGGTGATGTCAATACCAGTTGATAGTGTTGGACGCGTTGAATTGCTTGGTCCACCGATGCGAAGTCCGGTACCTTGACCGTTCGATGAACTTTGAATAACCATGCCGGCGTCCTCACTACCGCTCAGCCCAACGTCTCTGATCAACAGTCCCGTGCTTGTTGTAGTACCAACGAGTGAGAGCACCATCCCCTTTCCCGAAACTGCATCAATGGACCCCACACGCACACGTTCGTTCGCAGCGGCACCAATGAGCGGGCCGATGCTTAGCGGCCCTCTGATCCACGTTCCGCCGGTAGCGTCGATCTCCAACGCTCGAACTAACCCGTTGCTGCCGGCGAGAAACCTAATTGGTTGTCCCGCCGGCGCGCGTTGAGCGATGAGCAACGGCATGTCTGCCGTCGATTCGATCCGGGTGGTACTGAAACCCTGCGCAGACAGTCGCATGCTGCACGGGATCAGAATGAAGATCATGATGAGTAGCATTTTGTGTGCAGATCAAAAAGGTTGAACCATTAACCATGCGATCTTGTCGGCCACACCAAGCGGAATTGAAGTTTCGACTGTGATGGTATCATTGATGTCGTCGATCGCTGTAACGCTAATACCGATGGTCGTTCCTGGTGGGTTGACCATTGTGAGAACAGGAATGGATCCGTTAGTGATGTTTGCGCCGATTGGGATGACGTGGACGAAGTTTCCGACTACCGGAGTGAACAACCCACGAATGATGTTTTGCAGTGGCTTTGTCCACGTGAGCGTGCCACCTGTGGTGCTCGTGAGAACTTGTCCATCCGTTGCAGGGGCTGCATCAGGTAGAGTATAGGTGATGTCTGCCGATTGAGGTCCGGCACGGAATGCGGTATAGTTGCTTCCACCTGCAAGCGGTTCTGCAAAGCGGAGTTCCGTTGGCACTCCAGAGTTTGACAGTAAGACCGTCTTGGCTATGTCAACTCCGGCCTTCGGTGTAGTGGTCCCGATACCGATGAAACCCTGACTCGGACCCGCGATTGACCCGCTCCCCAAAAATACTACCAACTGAAATGATAGTTTGGTGGTCGAAAGGAGATCGATATGGGACGGAAACATTTCACGGAAGAACAGATCATCGGCATCTTGCGAGCAGCTGAAGTGATCGTTTCGAAGGGA
>JAPLFN010000071.1:2703-3208 GCA_026390655.1 Candidatus Kapaibacterium sp. | reverse complement strand
AGACGCTTCTACAACACTAAACGTCCGCACAGCAGTCTCGGGTATCGTCCACCGGCACCCGAATCTATTCAACCAACCATTTTTAGGTTCGCTGCTTAATGACTAACATTACAGGTGGACCAACAAACGGGGGCAGGTCACCCCGGTATTGATCCAGGCGGAATTGGTGTAATGCCAGCCTTTGCGATAGGGTATCGCTATCAACAATCTGACGGGGGATTCTTTTTTCGTGTTGGCGCCTCGTACACGTACTTCATGGTGACACCTTTGCAATTTAGCTTTGGGCACACGTTCTAAGCGTACTTTAACTCAACGTTCTTTCCGCGATAGGCTGCAACTCATCGAGCTTGATGGACATGCCGACCTCCTAAGGTACGTGAAACTCCTACCCCTAGCGAGTGAACACGAAGTAGTCTAATCCGAGAAGTTTTCCACTATGAATCGATCGCAAGGCAGACATGATCTGTCCTCTGTGATACGTAGAGTGATTCACGACGTGCAGAAT
>JAPLFN010000071.1:0-2681 GCA_026390655.1 Candidatus Kapaibacterium sp. | reverse complement strand
TGAGAATATGGTTCGCCTTGCATGGTCTTGTACGTGATGCTCGCCTCTGCAACATGAGGATGCTTCTCAACGAGGTCTATCCACTTTTGCGACGTATCAAGTAGTTGATCTTGAAGTTGCACCATAGACCTACCCTCAGTAAAGCCCATGAAATCGGTTGGACTTATTCCTTGAGCTCTCTCGTGCCAAATGTTCTGCGCCCCAACGATATGACGCATCGCGTCTAGTATTGATCCGAAAGGGGCGATCGCAACTGTACGAACGTCTTCTGCATGACAGGCGTTGATGTTCTCAACCAAGCGCTTGTTAGCCCAGAGATTGTATGTGATGTACGTAGTGAGTGGGTTCATGTTTGTACTCGTTTTATCCGTGCCATAAACAACCCGTCGGTACCATGATGAAATGGATCGGCCTGGAAGGAGAATGACGAAATGACGTTATGACTGACGTCGGGCTTTAGCCCGATGTGATGAGATGACGGAATGACGCCCGTCGGCAACGTGTCGGGAGCAAACTCGGGATGGTCTTGTAGGAATTTCTCGATGACGTCCTCATTCTCCTGAGGCATGATGCTGCAGGTTGAGTAGACGAGGATGCCGCCCTCACGGACATGTGGAGCATATTCATTGAGAACCGACATCTGCTTGCGGACGTGACGCTTTAGGGAGTCCTCGCTCATTCGCCACTTGGGCATCGGCAGTCTGCGCACTGTGCCCAACCCGGAACACGGTGCATCAACGAGCACGATGTCGTACTGCGCAATCTCTTTTGCAGAACGTCTGCCCGGACGTTTCTCGTCGACGGATGCCCACACAGATTTTACACCTGCGCGATTCGCACGCGTTGGCACTTCTTTCAATCTGTTCCATTCGATATCGTGTGCGGTGATGCGCCCCTTATCATTTTGCATATCGGCGAGCTGTAGACTCTTGCCACCAGCGCCGGCACAGGCATCGAGGATGGTGTCCTCTTCGTTCGGCGCACAAGCATACCCAACGAGTTGACTCCCTTCATCTTGGATTTCAACAAATCCGCCAACATAGAGTGGATGCTGTTGGAGGCTCACTCGCTGATTCACGATAATGGCCGCAGGTGATAGGGGGCCTGCAGTGCAAGAGATCCCTTCATCTGTGAGACGATTCATAACACTGTCTCGCGAAACGCGACGGAGGTTTACGCGCAGTGTGAGGGGTGCAGACGTCATCATTGCACGCCATACTTCTGCCGCATCGTTAGGCCAACGCTTCTGTGTGGATTTCAGCAACCACTCCTGCGTATTCACTTGAACGTGCAGTGGAAGATCTGCGATAAAAGAAAGGTCTACGTTCTCTGTGTTGTCCATGAGTAGGTGTGCACCATGAACCACGTCCTCCAATCCGAGATGGGTGGCGATGGCCTCACTCAGCGATAGCGTTCGAAGGGTGTGGAACACAAGTCCGCTGATGAAACGTCGGTCCGTACTGCCCAAGTACTTCTTTGAGCGGAAATATTCCGATGCAATGGCATCGCCCGGCTGAGGACTCTTGCGAATGATACGGACGAGTTCGGCGCTATGTCCGAGGAGTGAGCTTAGCTGCATCGAACAACGATCTTTCCGAATTGCGTGGAGGCGTGAAGTCTGTCAAATGCGGCTTCTGCATCAGCTAATGCAAATGTTGAATCAACGATGGGAACGATCTTCTTCTCGTTTACAAATTTTACCATGTCGGCAAAGTCTTGTGCCGTTCCCATTGTAGAACCAATCAACTGTAGCTGTTTCCAATAGATGCGATGGAGATTCAACTCCGGTACGTTCCCAAGCGTTGTGCCATAGAACACTATCCGTCCACCCGGTCGCAAGATGTTTGTAAGAGAGTTTACAGTGTCGCCACCTATGGAGTCAACCACAAGATCCACCCCGTCACCCCGAGCGGAGTCGAGGGGCCCAGCTCCCATCTCCACCGCCTTTGTGATTTTCTCATCACTCCTACTTGTAACCACAACCCGTGCACCTGCGGCAAGAGCGAACATGAGCATCATTGTTGCAACACCCCCACCGATGCCGGTGATCAAAACCGTCTCGCCCGATTGTAGAGCCCCTTGTCGCATCAATGCTCGATACCCCGTTACTCCAACCAATGGCAAGGCCGCTGCCTGCTCGTCGGTAAGGTGCTCCGGTGCCGGGTACACATTTTCAGCGGGTACAACGATCTGCTCGGCCAGCGTGCCCTGTGTTGGCATGCCAAGAATCGAGAACGCTGGGCCCTGTGCCTTGGGGTTGTCGCCCCACCCAAACGAAGGGTCGATCACCACACGCGTGCCCACCAGCGATGGATGGGAGGGGGCTTCTATAACTGTACCCACTCCGTCCGATCCAAGTACAGCAGGAAGCACGATCTTGGCATACTTCCCTTCGCGGATGTATTGATCGCGATGGTTCAATGCAGCTGCATGCAGTTTGATGCGAACCTGACCTTCGCCACACACGGGCGTTGGAAGCTCTCGGTAGTGAAGACCGGACTCTGAGAGGACAAGGGCATTCATGGGTACAAGTTACAAGTTACTAGTTACTAGTTATGTTAGACGTCAGATCATAGTGGACAGTTGTAGGTTGTTTTCTTAGTGATGAAATTACATCATCATTGGGTAAAAGGAGACTACAATGGGCAGACCAACAAGCAGTGAAAAGGTGGTGCGTGAGA
>JAPLFN010000002.1 GCA_026390655.1 Candidatus Kapaibacterium sp. | reverse complement strand
CATCAGAGCCCCCTGTGAATATGCTTTGTGATGTCACAACCAAATCCGTAGTACCCACCTGGATCCAGTCTCCTGAATCGGGGAAGGTTGAGATGCTCAAGGGCTTCGTGACAATGACGGGTGACAGCATGGGCCGGCTCTGGGCGGCAACAAGCTATGGCGTTGCTCTTCGAGAGCGAGGAGATTCGGTATTTAGAGTGATTCACGCGATCAGATCGGTGAGCACACAGATGCCGGTAATCTCATTCGTCTCTGATGATGGGAATTGGGCGTGGTTGATCGATACGCAACGGCATAAGCTGTTTCGTGTTAGTCTCGCACAAAAGGGCGAGCTCACTGAAGTTCCACTACCCGGGTCATTTGTTTACGAGTACGATGTAATCGCAACGACTCTGTCGTCGCACCGTTTGTTTTTATTGACGCCAAACGGCCTGGCATGTGTTGTTACAGCTGCATCGGGTGGCGATTGTACGGCACGTGTTCAAGAACTGACTCTTGCACCTGGAGCTAACTTCTTGATCACGTCATGGAATGGGGTTTTTTCTTGTATTGCTGACAAGAAAGAACGTGTCTGGTTCTCCGCCGTTGGTGGCGTGATGTGCTTTGACCTTCAGACCAACGCATTACGCTATGTGTCTATCCCTATACCGAGCGCTTCCGGCAATGACGGATACATTATTAATCCTGTTCACGTTGATGATCAAGATCGTATCACAGGCTCTGATCCCAGCATCGGTGTGGTCATTGCCGATCCAAATCGTCCTAGTGCACAGCACATCAAGGGCTGGGCAGACCGCCTAGATGGAGTGGTGGGGATAGATGAGGACAGATCGATTTTTTACTCGGTAGCCAATTCAACCTCTCCGGCATTCATCGTGAAATCTTGTGTCGTAAATACAAGAACCAGTGACCGCGAGCCCCTTCTCAACAGTGGGTTACGGGGAGTGCCGAAGTTTCGTTCAAGAGATGGGCGCATGTGGATAACAGGGGTTAATAACGTCACCAGTATCGACCCTGGCGACGGTCACGTCAGGAACTACGGGATTTCTACCGGTCAGCAGAATTCAGAGTACTATAGTGCAATCGTTCAACGATTCGGTCAGTCTCCCGATGGGCGTGTATGGGCATTCACTGATTATGGGAAGTATGTTCTTGATCCCGCCAGTGATCAGTTTGTCTTTCAAGCTCCTGTAGGCAAATTCAGAGACTATATCATTCAGGATGCGATTATAGATTTTATCCAAAGCCGAGATGGGAAGACATGGGTTTATGGCTATCGTGAAATTGGAACGATGTCGCCAGACGGTTCGGTTTCGCCTGTGGCTCTTCGTCCGGTGAATGCTCAAACAGAATTGCTCGCGTCGATCAAATATGTTTCGGTGATCGATAGTGGACGAGCAGTTATCGTAGACCGCAGGGGAGTGTCAATAGTGAACCTCAGCAAGCAAACATTTGAACGGATCAGAAGTCCGTTCGTTGAGATTGGACGTCAGCCCTATATCGGCGCTCAGCGCGATCATCTTGGAAGAGTATGGATTGTTGCGTCATCCCATGTACGTTCTTTCCCAAGGTTGGAAATGTCCTGAAGGTTGTTTTGCAGCACCGTGATGGCGTTGATGTGCTTGATCCGCACATGATACCGGCCGTTCGAAAAGACATCCATATCGAGTTTAGCACGCTGCTCGTTGGGGACTCACTTCGTCCACTCGATCCGTGGTTGAATGAACGAGACTCATTGACGATTGCATATGAAGATTCTCCATTCACAATTCGATTCTCCGTTATTGATCCAACGTATGGCGAGTTTCTTCGCTATCGATATCTGCTAGAGGGATATGATGAGCGATGGATCGAAACCAATGATGTGCAAGAAAGTCGTTATCAGAATGTTGGACCCGGAACATACGTGTACCGGGTGCAGGTTTTTGATATTGATGGAATATGGAAGGAGCCACGCAAGCCCCTTACCGTCATCATTAAACCGTCGTGGTGGCAAACATTGTGGCTGAAGCTTGGTAGTGCACTGATGATAGGTCTTGTGGGATTCGGATTCTATCGGAATCGAGTCCGGAATATCACGGCGCGTAATCGTGAGCTAGAACATCAAGTACAGGACCGAACCAGAGACCTGAAGGCTGAGCAAGAGCGCAGTGATGGACTGCTGCTGAACGTTCTACCTGCTCAGATCGCGCAACGCTTGAAGGACGGTGAAAGGCAGATCGCCGATTCATACACAAACGCATCCGTGTTGTTCGCAGACCTTGTTGGGTTCACTCCACTTACGTCTTCTCTTCCTCCACAAGAAGTTGTTACCATCCTCAATGATCTATTCTCGAGATTTGACCGTGCAGCAAAGCTGCGTGGAGTGGAGCGTATCAAGACTATTGGTGACGGATACATGGCAGCATCGGGTGTTCCGGAACCGGCAGCCGATCATGCCGTGCGAATGGCTGCCTTTGCAGTTGACGCGGTGAACGTGGCCGCTCGCATGGAAGGCCTCTGTGAATCCGATCGCATTCATTGCACCAAGGCATTCATCGATGCCCTAGAACAGCAAGGGGCTTCTTCGTTCGTCATCGAGGAGCGCGGACTCCTTGACGTGAAAGGCAAGGGTATGATGCACACCTATTGGATCAACGGCCGAACGTCATAGGGCCTTACTTCCGCTCATCACCGTAGAAGAGAAGACGCCACGTGTCGTTGCGAACGTTTGGCGTCTTTGTCCTCGCTACTTTTTTCGGCTCAGGAGTGATCTTCTCGTTGCACCTGTGAAACGATCTGAGTCCGGCCTGGGCTTGGATCTGGCATCCGCGTTCTTCCGATCCATAGCGTATTGAGTAGCCTGCCAGACGGTTCTTCTCGTCGCACATTGGCGTAACGACTACCTGCTCGGGAGAAAGACCATCTGCAAGCTCAACACGAGGGAAGGATGTTGCGCCTCCGCCAACACGGCCTACCGTCTGACATTTGTGCGTGAGGAGAACAACGTCCTTTGTCTTGTCTACAACGCGCAAGGTGACCGTCTTCGTGGTCTCGTCAATGCGGGATTCAATCGTTACGGCAGCAGGGTTCAGACTATCGAGAACGATGAACACAGACTCACCATACTTCATCACGATCTCGTCGCCAACATTTGTCAAAGATTCAGTCCGCACAGGGGTTTTCGTTTTCGGCAGTGCCGAATATGATAAGCCCCCTGCCGTAGCAACTGCAAGCACGGTGTCCTCTGCAATCTCGATGGGGCCGTAGGTCTTTTCAAGAGCAGGAGACGGCGTACTAGTCGTTGTTGTTGTCGTACTCGAGCCGCAGCCTATAACACATGAACAGATGAGCAACGTAAGAAAGAACTTCATCGAGAATCTCCAGACTGATAGCTGATGTTTGTGACCTGACTGCGCGACTCAGAGAATGCTCGTAGTAACATGTCTCGCAGAACAGACGTTCCTGAAGGACCAACAACAATGAATCGATGATCCGGCAGGAGTGAGAGCGACTCTAACTCTGTACGCGTGATAATTGGGCCAACGCGTTCAAACTCGGCACGCGACTTCAAGAGAAGGGGCGGGAAGGTCCCGAGCACAACGGTACGTGTGTGTTGGCAGGTAGATTGAAGTGAAGAACCAATAGCAGAAGAGAGCGCGGTTGAGAAATAGGGGAGAGTGGCCGGGGCATCGGTGCTTCTCAATTGACGTGTATTGCTGAGAGAATCCAGCAGTCGGATGGCAGTCCGGTTGTTGCTTTCAAGCACGTTGCCATTCCCATAGAAGATCTTCACTGTTGCCGGCGATGGTAGGTCATACATAAATGAACGAATGTCGTTCCAACCCTGAGGGTCAAGCGAGATAACCGCAATTGCTACAGACGAGCTGTCGATCTGAGCAACAGGAGTTGTATGTTCAACCGGTATCTCCTTGCCGCTGTTTTGGGAGCAGCTGAGAATCGTGAGCGAGAGAGTGAGGGGAATGAGGACCAGTAGCACGGAGAGTCGTGTCATGAGAGGGTCCAGGGTGAGTGCGCATGATGCATGCGCGAAAGTAGGCAAATGGGAGCAACCGAAGTGAATTTTGTCATAGCTTTGGAACAGATTAAAGCGTAAATACGGGCTCAAGACCCACTATTTAAGCTTCATCATGAAACGTCCCTCACGTACTCAGCGAATTGCCAACGGAAAAGAGTTGCGGATTGCATGCCCGCGCACGTCGCAAGCAGCATGGAAGCTTCGTCCAACGTCAATCAGTATCATTGATCTGCTTGAAGAGTCGAATGCCAACCGGGTGGCGGGACTCATCCCCGTGCGCTACGGGAGGATGGCACAATCGCCCCTTCATTTCTTCCGTGGAACAGCGATTATTCAAGCGCGCGATCTGTTCACAACCTCCGCGTCCGGCATCATTGTACAGGCCTGTGGTGATGCACACCTATCAAATTTTGGTGGATTTGCGACACCGGAGAGATCTCTCGCATTTGACATCAATGATTTTGATGAGACATTCCCTGCACCATGGGAGTGGGATCTCAAACGATTAACAGCAAGCATCGTGATCGCCGCTCGATATCTCGGTTTCACAGCGGCGGATGCCGAAGATGCCGTCCGGACCTGTGTTGGCGAGTATCGCAAACGAATGGCCGAGTATTCGGAGCTTACTGTCCTCGAAACGTGGTATGCTCGAATCACGATGGACGACCTCAAAGACCTCTTCAAAAAAGACAAAGACTTGTCAGCTCGCCTAGGCAAAAAGACGACTGAGGCAAGAGGGCGTACATCTGAATCGGTTTTCCCAAAGCTAACAACAGTAATAGATGGTGAACGGCTGATTGTCGACGACCCGCCACTCATCTACCATATTCAGAACGATACAAAAACCAAGAAGAAGAATCGCAAGGCGATCCTCAGCCAATACCGAGACTCGTTGCAAGAAGATCGCAGGAAGGTGTTTGATGCCTACGAACTTGTTGACGCTGCGTTCAAGGTTGTAGGTGTGGGCAGTGTGGGTACGCGATGCTTCGTGGCTCTCTTTCTTGCCGATGATAACGATCCATTGTTCTTACAGCTCAAGGAGGCGCGGCGCTCCGTTCTTGAGAACCCTAAGGGGAAAAGCCGATACAAGCATCAAGGCGAGAGGATCGTGAGCGGTCAGCGACACATGCAGGCATCAAGTGACATTTTCTTAGGATGGGCACGTTCGCCCGAAGGCATCGACTATTTCATACGCCAGCTTCGGGATCAAAAGGTCTCTGCGGACATCGAATCGTTCAAGCGTCGTACACTATCAGCCTATGCGCTTCTGTGCGGCTGGGGCTTGGCACGGGCACATGCAAAGGCCGGTGACGCACCTATGATCTCCGGCTACGTTGGCACAAGTGATCAACTGGATACGGCGTTAACGAAGTACTCCTTTGCCTATGCAGATCAAGTAGAGCGAGATTTTGACACATTTCAAAAAGCCATTCGCACAGGGCGTCTGAAGACGGACACAGAATCACCCGGCATCTAGCTTGCCGGGTCATTCTGACACTCTGTCAGGACTTCCAAGGCTCGAGCGCGTTCGCTAGCTCCATCAACATTGTCTCAATGTCCTGTTCACGCAATGTCCCGATCGACAGGCGGAACCAATTCGTTCCGTCGGCACACCCGAATGCGGTAAAGGGCACAACAGCAAGGTGAGCGTTGTTCAGAAGGGTGCTGGTGATCTCTGTGGTGGTCATGCCGGGAATTGCGAATTGCACAGTTACGTAGATCGCACCTTGCGGACGAATGACGTTGACTGGATACCCACGATCGCGCATTTCGGAGAGCCCTTTATACAACGCATCGAAGCGCATCTGAATGCGTTCTTGTGACTCGCTGAGATAGGCATCTACTGCTTCGTCCTTGCCCAAGAACGTGGCTGTAGCTACTTGCTCCGCACGTGGTGCCCATGCTCCGATGTGACCAAGAATTGACTTCATCTTTGCGACAACGTGGGCTGGACCTATACTCCACCCAACGCGCACGCCGGTAGCCGCTAGCGACTTGCTGATGCCATCAACGTAAATGGTGTACGCCTTCATCTCCGGACGAAGCATAACAGGGTGAACGTGATCAACACCTTCTGCACGTAACATCCAGTAGATCTGATCATACAACACGTAAAGGGGCTTGCGGTTTCCTGCACGACGTTTGTTTTCTTCGATCACAAGATCACAGATGTCTTCTAGTGCATCCTTTGTAAACGTTGTCCCAGTTGGATTTAATGGCGAGCACAGCGCAAGCAAGGTTGCATCACCCAACACCGGAGCCAATTCGTTGGCGGTTGGCATAAACCCGTTCTCTTGCTTTGTCTCGATCTCTATCCCACGAGCACCGGTCAAATAACAATAGTGGTTGTTGTTCCATGACGGAGTTGGGTACACAACTACATCGCCCGGGTCAACAAGCGTTTGATAGATCGCATAGATGAGCGGACGTCCGCCCCCTGCAACCATCACTTCGTCGTTCTCTGAAGGCAGCGCACAGCGTGATGCAAGGAATGCACGTATCGCTGTCTTTAACTCCGCAATACCATCGGCCGGAGGATAGTTGGTTTCGCCGGCCTCATACGCGGCAATGATTGACCGCTTGAGCTCTTGCGGAATAGGAAAGATCTTCGGATCAAAATCGCCAATCGTCAGATTATAGATCGACTCCCCTTGGCGAACTCGTGTGTTGATCTCATTGCCAAGTCGGATGATCTCCGAGCCGATAAGGTGCGCTGCTTTGCTAGATACGTTGTTCATAGTGGCGCAAACCTACGAAGGGGCTCTCATTTTGTAGATCCAAAGAAATGCACATCCAGCCGCGATGCCACCGTATAGAAAGGTGGACTGGGAGCCGAAACTGTCCCAGAGAATCCCAGCTACGACGCTTGCAACGAGCATTGCGATGCCACTGACGAGGTTAAACACGCCGTATGCCGAGCCACGCAGGCTTGACGGTGTTGTGTCGGCCACCTGAGCCGCCAGTAACCCCTGCGTAAACGCCATGTGCAATCCCCACAATGCAACCCCTATTATCAGGGTTGCGAGGTTGGTAGAGAGACCGAGGACAATGTCCGCCAGGACAAGGAATCCGATCCCCATCAAGAGAACGGTCCTTCGTGAGATTCTGTCGGAAACAGCACCGGCAGGATATGCCGCAAGCGAATACACGAGGTTCATTGCTACCATAACCAAGGGCACAAACATCATTGCCACGCCTGTGTCGTGAGCCTTGAGCAGCAGAAAGGCCTCGCTGAAACGAGCAAGTGTGAGAATACCTCCAGCGATCACTACGTTCCAATAGCCCCTTCCCACGTCTCTGAGATCGCGGAGCGACATCATGCTGCGACGAGTTCCTTCATGCTTGACAACAGGCTCCTGTACACCGAAAACCAGAATAACCACCGAGAGTACCGCGGGAACAACAGCTATCCAAAGGACGGCACGCACATCACTAGCAAGCAGCCACATGCCGAGTATGGCGAGTAAGGGGCCAAGGAAGGCGCCTACAGTATCTAATGCTTGACGCAGCCCAAAGCTTGCGCCGCGGATTTCCGGCGGTGCGAGGTCGCTCAGTAACGCATCACGTGGCGCACCGCGAATGCCCTTTCCAATGCGATCGATGAATCGAGCAGAGATCACAAGTCCGATCGAACTTGCTAGAGGGAACAATGGCTTTGTGATGGCCGCTAGACCATATCCAATAACCGTCAGCATCTTTCTCTTACCAAGGCGATCACTTATCACGCCGGAAAATACTTTTACGATAAGGGCCGTGGACTCAGCGATGCCTTCAACGATACCAACAGACGTCATACTGGCACCAAGTGCCGTGACCATGAACACCGGCAACAGGCTGTGGACGAGCTCGGACGAGGTGTCCATAAACAGGCTTACAAAGCCGAGTGCCCAAATGCCACGTGGGATGGTGCGGTAAGTTCTCACATGTGCAAGTTAGGTGAAGTTTCATGGTGCCGGACGAGATGCAAGCATGTCACGTTCTACGCCATAAAACGAACGTAGGGATATGCACATCCTCTCAGGCAAAAATTAATATGGTCATGTACATTGAAACATGACAATCTCAGAAACAGAATTCAAGGCAAGATGCTTAGAGATCCTTCTTGGGATCGAAGAAACTGGGGTACCCGCAAATGGGTCTGCCAAACTAGTCGTCCGGATGTTGTTCGTGTCTATCCGATTGATGCTAGTGTCGTCATTGCAGCGCACGATCTACCAAAGTTCTAGTACCCACTCCAAGCGCTCACAACAGTAGCATTTTTCTCTGCGTACTCCCAAAGCCCCTTGTAGAAGGGATGTGCAGCTATCGTTGACCCGTCTCCGATGATTACGAGTTTGCGCCTTGCTCGCGTCATGGCAACGTTCATTCGCCTGATGTCCTTTAGAAAGCCGATATCGTGATCGTCGTTGCTACGCACAAGGGAGATGATAATGACGTCACACTCCGACCCTTGAAACGAATCCACGGTGTCAACATCGAGCATCGCAACGCTTGATCGTTGCTCTTCCGTGATCATCGATGCGATGCGTCGCACCTGACCTCTATACGGTGATATGATCCCTACACTCCATTGTTCATGTCCGTCTAACAACACAAGCTCGTTGAACACAGTAACAGCGCACTCTGCTTCTCCCGCATTAGCAAGTGACTCCGACCCTTCTCCCGGGGCTTCTTCCCAGCCCCTTCCCGATGTATCGATGATCAAGAGGCTGTCCTTGATCGGCGCGCCATCCGGTATGGTGCGGTCTTCAACACTCGGATGCGACGTTACCTTGCCTTCGTAGAAGGTATCGTTGGAGTACGACATGATCACGTGATTCATGCGATACTGCTCAGTGAGTAAACTCACTGCTACAAGGTGAGTCTTTATCGCACGGTCGAGCATCGTTGTGCTCAATGCCATCTGCGCCGCCTGCTGATCAATCACGGTAGGGGGCAGTTGGTGCGGGTCACCGGCAAGGATCAATCGTTCTGCGCGTTGCAGCGGAATGCACATCGCCGGATCGAGGGCCTGACCTGCCTCATCGATCACAACGTATTCGAAATGTCTGCCGCGAAGCTCTTCATTGCGCGATGCCACAAGCGTGCACGCTACAACATCCGCTTGATCGAGAATGAGGTTCGTTACCTGTTGCTCCATGCGCCGCACATCAGTGATGATGGACTTGGCTTCCTTAATCAAAAGCTTGCGCTGTTCCATCTCTGATCGACCAAATGACCGTTTGTATTTGGTTGCCATGCGACGGAATTCATCGGCTCGCTTTCGCATTGCTTTTATATCATCGGCCATGCTGTGACGCCTCCATCGCTCGCCAAGCGTATGCTCCATCACTGCGGGGTCTATACGCGCAAGGTTTCCTAGACGAACAACATCGAGTCCGACCGCAGCACAACGCTCCGTCAAGAGGTCAACCGCCGCATTCGATGGGGCACATACAAGCACCGGGCGTGCCTTGCGAGCGCAGCGCTTGATCACTTCAACAAGCGTAGTGGTCTTGCCCGTCCCGGGTGGACCATGGATGATGGCAACATCATTGGCGCGCAGTGCAAGGTTAACCGCCGCGCATTGTGAGTGGTTGAGTGAGGATATCTGCTCGATGCTAGTAGGGGGCTCAAAGGTCGGTTCTTTGTCACCGAAAAGAATGTCACGCAAATGCGCAAGCCTATCACCATCCGCCGCGCGAATCCTTTGCAACGCCTCCGTCATATCCTTAAAGCCCGATACATCAAATGCGAGTTGCACACCAATACGTCCGTCATCAAGCCATTCCGGGTGATCATTATCGCGCAGGATAACATGGGCAAGGTTGCCTGTTACCCAATGCAACGTGCCGTTGACAGTTCGCTGATCAGTTCCTGACTGCGAAAAGAGTTGACATGGTTTGCCCCCTCCCAACTGATGAGGTCCAGCCTGCCCAGTGCGCTCCACAACAACAAACGGATATTCACCGAAGCCATATCCCGTTTCACGAATACGAACCGGAAACCATGCTACGCCCTCAGCTACGCGCTGTCGCACAGGTGCAACGCCAGTGAGTACGCGAAACCGTTCAGCATGTGCGTCGCGTTCGAGTTGGAGGGCAAGTGCAATATTCTTCATCGTACATCATACCGATGCAGCGCATTCCCAAACGTTCTACGGATCGATTCAAACTCGCGAGAGGTTTGTTTGGAGCCCCTTGCAGCTATCACGGCGGACTCTATGGTGTCGGTCTCGCCGAACCACGGTAAGGGGGCGTGTCCAGCAACGGAGATCTGAAGATCTTTGCCATTCTTCCGGTCGAGGTAGAAGTGATCCTTGAGAGCGCCGAGGATCTCACCTGCTTCATACAGCGAAAGGGCGTTCATCTCGATCGTGCCTCTGCCGTCCTGGATGATGCGCACGATATCATCAGGTGCGGTAATAAAGTACTGCACTGCACCAACGAACGCACGTTCTGCCAAACTCGGCCTACGCTTCTCAACTTTCGCGGACGCAGGCGCTTGCAAAGGCGCTTGTAAAGGCGCTTGTAAAGGCGCTTGTAAAGCCAAAGGCGCTTGTAAGGGAATCACCGATTTCTTCTCGATTCCTCCCTTTGCCACATAACGTTTGTTGACCGCATCCACATAAACTTCGATCTCGGCGATTGCAAGATCTACGATGAAATATGCCTTTCCGAGTCGGTCTACAAACGCATTGATCTTACGGAACCGCACATCATTGCTTAGGTCCGTATATGCAAAGTGGTCAAAGCCCGTTGCCGCTCGTACGAGTTCCGCTTGACGTAGTTCCTCACGCGGATTATTCTTTGCTACCCATCGTTGAATCCGCCGAGCTCTATTAAGGGCCAGTTTCAGGTCCGAGTCAAAGTCGCCATTGTTCAACTGTTTCACACGCGACTGGATCTCGCCATTGCTCGTGAGTTCAATGATCATTACGAGAAAGTCGAATTCTTCTTGCGTCATTTTGTCACTTCTTCATCGTACATCATATCGATGCAGAGCGTTTGAAAACATGCGTCGTAGAGATTCAAATTCACGTGATGTTTGTTTTGCGCGAATTGCATTCAGTACTTCGGCTTCAATAGAATCCTTGGCTCCAAACCAGTGCAACGGAGCATGCTCGCCGACGGCCACCATGATATCGGCGGCGTTCTCTCTGTCGAGATAGAAATGATCTTTAAGGGCGCCGAGGATCTCACCTGCTTCGTACGGCGAGAGGCCGTTCATGGCAATCGTGCCACGGTAGTCTCTCGTGATGTTTACGACGTCTTCGGGTGACGTAACGAAGTACTTCTCAACGGATACAAATGCACTGTTGGTTCTGCTCTCTTGTTGTGTACGCTTGCGCGCCACAGGCGGAATAGGTGCAGGCGGTTCCGGAGCTGGTGAAGGAGTTACAGGGGTTACAGGACTTACGGGAGTTACAGGGGTTACAGGAGTGACCGGTGTAGGCGATGGCGTTGTGCCATACTTGGTGTCGAATCTCTCCTTGACGACAGTCACATAAACATCTGCTTCTTGTCTAGCCGCGTCAACGATCGCGTAACAGATCTCTAAGCGTTCTGCTGCTGATTTAGCGCGTTTGAAACGCTCGTCCATCATCACGTCTGAGCCTGCGAAGTGATTGAAGCCTTTTGCGGCGCGATCAAATTCATCGGCGCGAACATCCTCATTAGGATCGTTTCTTCCCAACCAACGGCGAAGCCTGCGTGCTCGGTTGAGCGCAAGCTTTAGATCTCCATCATAGGCACCGTCGTGGAGCGCCTGAACGCGCCTCTTCACTTCCTCGGTGCGGGATAGCTCAACAACCATCACTAAAAAGTCAAATTCTTCCTGCGTCAAAGGGGCTCCGTGGAGAGGGCGAAAGGTCGAAAGGGCTAACGTCGGGCTTTAGCCCGATGAGGCAAAAAGAAAAAAATACGCTCCATAGTTGACCTATGCAGTGTTAACCGTGGTAGTTTACATCGATATGAACCCAAAATCTCCATCTCATCAATGGCTAGGGCTGCTGATCTGTCTCGTGTTGGTGTTCGTAGCTGCAGCTGTTGGTGGACTAGCTTCTTCAAGTGCCGGTAGTTTCTTCATGGAGTTGAATCGACCACCGTGGGCTCCGCCCGCGTGGTTGTTAGGTCCGGCATGGACCGTGCTCTACCTCCTAATGGGAGTTGCGTCGTGGCTCGTCTGGAAGCAAGGGGGCTTTGCTGGTGCACGGGGAGCGCTGACTCTTTACGGCATCCAACTCGTATTGAACGGCGTCTGGACCTGGCTCTTCTTTGTGATGAGGTCAGGAAGTCTCGCCTTTGTTGAGATCGTTGTGTTATGGCTGTTGATCCTTGCAACACTCATTGCGTTCTGGCGCAAGAGCGCGGTGGCAGGTGCGATGCTGATCCCGTACCTCTTGTGGGTCGCATTCGCTACGGCCCTGACGTTTTCGATGTGGCAGCGGAATCCATCGCTGTTGTAGGTTGCATTATCACTCCGATCTTCACGTTCTGTAGATTGATTGGAGATTCCGCTCGCGTTGACCACTTCATTCCGCACATTGATGACCACCGCATCGAATGCTATGCTGAATTGATAAACCCAATGCTAGATTGATGTTGCCAATGCATTAGATTATCGTCTACCTGTCACGAAACTGCCTCGGTAATACACGTCAGATACGGCGCGTAAGATAAATCATCAGACCACGGTTTTCGAGAATGAGCAAAGCACACAAAAGCACCATTGAGGTTCAAGGGACAGCCATAGGCATTGTCTCAAACAACGACTTCGACCTCATTTCTTTGACTGACATGGCGAAGAAATTCGGCGATGAATCTTTGATTTACAGCTGGATGAGAAATCGTAACACCTTGGAATTTATAGGGATATGGGAGAAGCTTCACAATCCGAATTTTAAAGGTATCGAATTCGAGACCTTTAAAGCACAGTCTGGCCTCAATAGCTTTACTCTGACCCCAAGGAAGTGGATCGAGGCTACCGGAGCAATTGGATTTCAATCCAAAGCGGGTAGATACGGTGGTGGGACCTTTGCTCATAAGGATATTGCCTTTGAGTTTGGTACATGGCTCAGTCCCGAGTTCAAACTTTATCTCATCAAAGAGTTCCAACATCTAAAAGCCGAAGAGAACGCAAGGCATGCTCTCGATTGGAACCTTCAGCGAACGCTGTCCAAGATCAACTACCACATTCATGCCGATGCGATCCGCGATGAGCTTATCCCGCAATCCATCTCAAAGAAGCAGGCTTCGTTTGTCTACGCAAGCGAGGCGGATCTACTTAACGTTGCCCTCTTTGGAAAGACTGCCAAGGAGTGGCGTGACGAGCATCTTAATGAAGTCGGTAATGTTCGCGATCACGCTTCAATCGAACAGCTGGTTGTGCTGACGAATCTTGAGAGTCTCAATGCAGAGCTCATTCGCCAAGGATTAGCTCATTCGGAGCGACTCATAGCATTAAACCGTATAGCGATCGTGCAGATGCAGTCCCTTCTAGTAAACCCGACAATCAAGAAATTGAAGTAAAGTTTGATTGTTGGTGATTCCGCTCACGTTGACCACTTCATTCCGCCCGTAACTGACCACCGGACAATGTAGAGTGCGATTCTTCTAAGCGTCATGCTAGATGGCAGTTGCCTCTACGTTGGAGTGCAGTTTCAGGTGGCCACTTGGTTCGGAATCTCCATCCTTCACAAATGCCCCCTCCCTAAAACCGAAAAACCCTTGCAACTCTATGAATTACAAGGATTTACGTATTTCTGGAGTAGCGGGGGCAGGACTTGAACCTACAACCTTCGGGTTATGAGCCCGACGAGCTACCAATTGCTCCACCCCGCGATAGGGTCACAAAGATACGAATAATTTGGAAACATGATTGCCTTTTACACGATAGTACGCCGTAGCGTGACCCCACGTATCTCCTTATCTCGGTATCTCCTGCGGTCACGCCATGGCGTGACCCTACGTATTTCCGTATCTCCGTATATCTTTCGGTCACTCCATGGCGTGACCCTACCAACGTTAATGTGCATAACTACGGATGCGCGTAGCCCCTTGACACGACTATCTTTGCTCGCTTGATAGGAGAATATAGGTGAGATGAAGATATCGCAACGTTGGCTTCAAGATTTCGTGACGCTGGATTCAGAAATATGGACCCCAGAGAAGGTGTCGACTGTTCTTACGGACCTGGGTCTTGAAGTTGAAGATGTTGCGGATATGGCCTCCACTCTCCGCGGATTTGTGGTAGGGAAGGTCTTTAAAAAGGAACCTCACCCAAAAGCAGATAAGCTCTCAGTGTGCACGGTTGATGTTGGCGATGGTACCCCACGCACAATCGTCTGCGGCGCACCAAATGTTGAGGCCGGTCAAACGGTGCCGGTGGCCCTCGTGGGCGCAAAGATCCCAACAGCAGATTTCACAATTGAACTACGTGCCCTCCGCGGTATCACGTCGGAAGGGATGATCTGCTCGCAAGCAGAACTTGGCCTGGGTGATGATCATGATGGTATCTGGGTGCTCTCTACAAAGTCACCGGTAGGTACTCCACTTGCTACGGCACTTGGTATCGATGACATTGTGTATGATGTAGCGATCACTCCTAATCGAGCAGATTGTTTGTCGCACGTAGGTGTTGCGCGGGACCTGCAGGCGTATATCGATGTGTATGGTGACGTGCCTCTCGACTCCGCTCGAGGTGACGGTTTTGTCATGCCGAGCGAAGTCGAGGCACGGCCTCTCGACTCCGCTCGAGGTGACGTGCCTCTCGACTCCGCTCGAGGTGACGTGCCTCTCGCGGTCAGGGTCGAAGACCCGGACCTCTGTCCGCACTACATCGGCTACGTTGTCGATAACGTCAAACCTGTTGAGAGTCCGCAGTGGCTTAAGGATCGTCTTACATCAATCGGTTTGCGCCCACGTAATGTGATCGTTGATGTGACGAACTACGTCAACATGGAAATGGGTCAGCCCCTACATGCATTTGATGCATCGAAACTTGCAGATGATACGATTGTTGTTCGCCGCGCTCGCGCAGATGAAAAAACGTTTGTAACGCTCGATGGAAAGGAACGGAATCTTACCACTGATATGCTCATGATCTGCGATGGGGCTGGCCCCGCTGCGATTGCGGGGGTTATGGGTGGACAGAATTCTGAAGTGGATGATACCACAACGCGTGTTGTGATTGAGTCTGCTTTCTTCAATCCCACGTCGATACGCCGAACAGCAAAAGCTCATGGCCTTAGTACAGATGCATCGTATCGCTTTGAACGCGGTGTTGATCCGGGAGCTGTTCGCACGGCGGCTGATCGTGCAGTGCAACTGTTGTGTGAATTGGCAGGGGGCTCAGCGGGACAACGCATCGAGGTTGGCGCTCCGCCACCACCGCGTGCACCGATCAGTGTGTCATACGATCGCATTCGTTCTCTTGTGGGTATAACGGTGGACGATGAAATGCCGTCATGCCGAGCGAAGTCGAGGCACGACCTCTCGACTCCGCTCGAGGTGACGTGTCCGCTCGAGGTGACGTGCCAGCACTCATCATCCCCCCTACATGGCGAGCCGACATTACGATCGAAGCAGATCTTGCGGAAGAAGTGATGCGACTCTACGGAATCGACAATATTCCGTCGAGCACGATGGCGCACGTGGCCCTCGATGGTGCTCGTCTGCCGGACAATCTTCGCGCCGGTGGTGCAAACGGTAGACGTCTGCGGGATCAGATCCGCACGATGCTTGTTGCGAGGGGCTACTACGATTGTGTTACGAATGTCCTAAAAAGTCCTGACGAAGGTGATGGTCTCGTTACTCTCAAGAATGCTCTCGGCAGAGACTTCTCTGCCCTTCGCGCGTCGGTGATTCCTTCTCTCCTTAAAGTGGCATCGAGGAATCTTCGCCATGGACAACAAACTGTGCGCCTGATGGAAATTGGCTCTCAGTTCAAACGTGATAAACCGTCAGAATTTGGCGTGGCACAACAGGAAGTCTTAACGCTTCTTGTGACCGGGCAGACAGATCCGCATTGGAGTGATAAGCCCCGTACCCTTGATCTTTTTGATCTGGTTGGTGAACTTCATCTGTTAGCTCTACACATAGAATCTGTTCCGCTTGTGGATGATGAGCTGTTTACACACAACGCTGTTGAGCTCCGTATCGATGGCGTAGTGATCGGTGTTGCTGGTGAAGTAGCTCCTTCGCTGTGCTCCGCACACTCTATTGATAAGACCGTCTCCGCAGCTGTGATCGATCTACGTGCAGTGCCTGTGCAGCAGCCGAAGTATGCTGCAGTAGGACAGTATCCATCGATGCGAAGGGATCTTGCTTTGATCGTGAAGGAAGAAGTATCGGCTGGACGGATCATTGACGTTGTGCGCACTGCAAGCCCCCTTATCCTGCGTGATGTAGGAGTGTTTGATGTGTATCGCGATAAGAACATAGGTCAAGGTTTGAAGAGCATCGGAATAGGAATGATCTTCCGATCAGACGAACGAACTCTTGTTGATGCAGAAGTAGACAGCGCAGTGGATTCAATAGTAAAAGCCACTGCACAAACACTTGGTGCCCGCGTCCGCGGTGCATCTGTTGAACAAACTGTTGAGTTGTAAGGGGCATATCATTCTATGAGCACACAGCCACTACCAGAGCACGACGCCGAGCAGAACGCCTTACCGAGCGTTGGGCCGGATGTTCAGCATTCCGAGGCCGTTTCTCCAAGGGCCGACGTTGAGTCTGCCGTTGCGCGTTTCTGGGAGACGGTTCGCAAGAGTGCGGACGTGATCGTTACGCTCCGCCAAGAGAATGCAATGGTCAATGCTCAGAACGTGGCCTTTCGTCGATCCGAGCAGGAACTTCAGAATCGTGTCGATGAACTCCTCCTCCGTATCACAACGCTGGAAAGGCAGATCCCGGGAGCAATTGCCACTGACGTTTCAGATCAGACATCATCGAGTGCGTCCGTTGACGCCCGTGTGAGCGAGATGCAGCGAAGTATCGATCGTACGGAAGATGAACTGAAGGCAATGAGGGAGTCGATGGACCTGCAGGCCGAGGAACTCGTTCAACGGACAGCCATCATTGCGCAACGCGATGAGGTGATCTCTCAAATGAAGGTGGCATTGTCCGAAACAGAGGCAAAGCTCGTTGAAGCACATGAGCATCTGGCAGACAATTCTGAGATCAGCAAGCAACTCGAAGACGTCCGCGCCGAACTTGTTGCCAGAACGGCACAGCTTCAAAAGGTTCAGGACTCTTTTGACGGCGGTAGCCGTCCTAGTCTTGAAGGGGAAGCACTAGAGGCACGGCTTCATGAGCTGGAGCTGGCTGCAAGCAACTACAACGACTCCGTGAACAGAATAGCCGAGCTTGAAGAAGAGGTCGAAGATCTTCGCCAGCAGCTCGATCAAGCCATGGAGATCGTCAATACCTACAGGGCAGCCGGACTTCGCCATATAGAGGATCCGGAGCTCAAGGACCAAATGACCCTTTTCAACCCTCAAGGTATAGGGCAAACGGCATCCGTGGCCTCTACACCACAACTGATGACAGAAGAAGAATTGGCGGCTTTAGCGGTCCGTCTGGACAATGTGGCAGACCGCGTGGCGCAATTGCTTGGGATTTCATAACTTACAGCTCGAAAACGATTCACTTATCCCGACGCAACATGTCGAAAGCGATCAGAGTTACGATTGGTGGCAAAGACCTTACTCTTCGTGGCGACGATGAAGAGAAGATCAAGAAATCCGTACGCGAAGTCAACCTTCAGGTTCAACATCTACAGCAAACATTGCGGGAGCAATCCACGCCAACATTAACAGTCCTCGCCGCCCTTAACATCGCAGAACGATACCTCGATGTACAGGAACAGAGTTCGAAGGACGTGATGTTTGTGACAGACGAACTTGAAAAGATGACGCAGTACCTGGAGCGCGCCTGGCGCCAGCCCCTTCCGTAACTCCCTCTTTCATGTGGAGTGTTGGGTGGAACGCATAGCCGCATTCCGCTACCATTGTCGCACGCTTGAAAAAGAACCATACAAGTTTTTTCAACCTGGGGAATCAGTCTCTGACCATTTATGGCAGGCCTCACCCGTCCATCGGTCGGGAATGGTGTAATAGCCATTCAGTGGACGTCAGCGGTGATCAGGATGATACCCACTGTGCGGTACGATTGGTTCTTTTCCCAACCGAAAGCAAACCGGGCTTGCCCGGGGTAGTTGAATGCGGCTCTTTTGTTTACTGAACACTCGCGAGAT
Source organism: Candidatus Kapaibacterium sp. (assembly GCA_026390655.1). Classification (GTDB taxonomy): domain Bacteria; phylum Bacteroidota; class Ignavibacteria; order Kapaibacteriales; family Kapaibacteriaceae; genus UBA10438. Next base: position 2,570 of record JAPLFN010000002.1, on the reverse strand, counting down.
AGCACGCGCGTGCACCGCCATATAGGGCGGAGAAGGAGCTTTCATGGACTCTACGATCATTGGGATCGCGGCCGGGGCAATTGTAGCCCTCGTCGGATTCTTTATTACGTACCTCAGCGGGAAAAAGATGGCCGCGGCAGCGATTGCCGAAGCAGAATCCCGCTCAAAATCGATCTTGGACGAGGCCGAGAAAAAAGGTGAAGGAATTAAGCGGACGAAGATCGATGAAGCGGACGATAAGTTCCGTGAGCTGAAGCGCAAGTTTGAATCTGACCGCGACGCCAAGGAAGCTAAGCTTCGAAACGTCGAAAAGGAAACTCTCAAGCGCGAAGAAAGCATCGACCAAAAGCTCGAAATGATCTCCAAGAAGGAGAAGCAGGTTGCGGCGCTCGAATCCGAAGTGGTCCGCAAGGGGCAAACGATCGAGACAAAGGTCAAAGAGATAGACCTCCTCCTCGAAGAACAGAATGTCCGCCTAGAGCGCATTACGGGAATGAACCGTGAGGACGCAAAGAAATTCCTCGTGGACAACATGGTGAACGAGGCAAAGGCCGACGGAGCACAGCTCGTAAAAGATGTGCGAGACGAAGCCAAGCTCAATGCACGCAAGGAAGCACAGCGTATCGTGCTGATGGCCATCCAGCGCACGGCGTCCGATCACTGCGTAGAGTCGACGGTATCAGTGGTCAACCTACAGTCAGAAGAAATGAAGGGGCGTATCATCGGCCGTGAAGGACGTAACATCCGTGCGTTTGAAGCTGCAACAGGGGTGGACCTTATCATCGACGATACACCAGAGGCTGTGGTTATCTCTGGCTTTGATCCGTTCCGTCGGGAAGTTGCTCGCACCTCGCTAGAGCGTCTCATGGGTGACGGTCGCATCCACCCGGCACGTATCGAAGAAGTTGTGGACAAGGTCCGCAAGGAACTCGAAGAAGAAATGATCCGCGTCGGCGAGAATGCGCTTATGGAACTTGGTATCCATAACGTTCACCCGGAGATGATTAGGTACATCGGGAAGATGAAGTACCGTTCGTCGTACGGTCAGAATCTTCTGGCTCACTCGATCGAAGTTGGCTTCCTTACTGCCATCATGGCCAATGAGCTTGGTCTTGATGTGAACCTCGCTAAGCGCGCCGGTCTTCTTCACGACATTGGCAAGTGTATAGATCGCGAGATCGAAGGCCCTCACGCGATGCTCGGTATGGAGCTCGTCAAGAAATACAAGGAACATCCGCTCGTTGTTAACGCCGTCGGTGCTCACCACGACGATATCGAAATGGAATCGCCGATCGCAGTACTTGTACAGTCGGCCGACTCCATTAGCGGCGCTCGTCCGGGCGCACGTCGCGAGTCGCTTGAGAACTACATCAAGCGTTTGCAACAACTCGAAGAGATCGCAACGTCGTTTGATGGTGTGCTCAAGACGTATGCAATTCAAGCCGGTAGGGAAGTGCGTGTCATGATCGAACCGGATCGTATTGATGATCTACGCGCCGATCAACTCGCAAACGATATTGCAACCCGCATTGAAACAGAAATGGAATACCCAGGACAGATCCGTGTTACGGTTATCCGTGAACGTCGGTCGGTTTCTATAGCGAAGTAAAGTTGGCGTACCCCGGGCTGAAGCCCGGGGTTAAACCCCACGCCTTAACGGTCGTGGGGTTTTTTGTTTTTCTACCATGACAATCATCATAGCGGGTAAGCCCGTAACTCTGTAACTCTGTAACTCTGTAACTCTGTAACTCTGTAACTCTGTATCTATGACCGACATTCAAATCGCCCAAGCGGCAACCATGCGCCCCATATCAGAGATCGCAGCGAAGCTCGGTCTTGATCCTCTTTCACTTGAATGGTACGGCCGATACAAGGCTAAGCTCCCTCTTGATCTTATCGATCATGAGAAGGTCAAGACCTCCAAGCTGATACTCGTGTCTGCCATCTCTCCTACGCCTGCAGGCGAGGGCAAGACAACGGTGAGTATCGGGCTGGCGGAAGGCCTCAATCGCATTGGTAAGAACACCGTTGTGGTCCTGCGCGAGCCTTCACTGGGCCCGGTGTTTGGTATTAAGGGAGGAGCGACGGGAGGGGGCTATTCACAGGTCCTGCCTATGGAGGACATCAACCTGCATTTCACGGGTGATTTTAATGCCGTCGAGAAAGCGCACAATCTTCTTGCCGCACTGATCGATAACAGTCTGCAGAACAAGACTCATACTGTTGGGCTCGATCCGCGTAGCGTTACCTGGAAGCGCGTAATGGATATGAATGACCGCTCTCTACGTGAGGCGATCGTTGGACTCGGCGGGACAAAGAACGGCGTACCGCGCCAGACTGGATTTGATATCACCGCGGCGTCAGAAGTGATGGCGATACTGTGTTTGGCCAATGACATCGTGGACCTTAAACAACGTCTTGGTAACATCCTCGTAGGCTTTCGCCACGATGAAACTCCCGTCTATGCTCGGGATCTCAACGCCAACGGGGCAATGGCAGCGCTCTTGAAAGATGCACTCAAGCCAAATCTCGTGCAGACAATTGACGGCACTCCCGCGATACTCCATGGA
>JAPLFN010000083.1 GCA_026390655.1 Candidatus Kapaibacterium sp. | reverse complement strand
TGCGGTACCTGCTTGAAAGGGCAGGTTGCGCTGTTGCCAGGATCCACCATCAGAAAAGGCGAACGGGATTCCTGCTTCGGCAAGGGTCTTTGCGAGTGTAAAGGGGCTGTCGTAGCCGTCTTCTTCGCGACGTGGCAGACTGTGAACTCGTGGCAGAATGATGCCAACACCGGCGCGTTGAAGCTGCGGAATCATGAGTGCCGCATCATTTGCATTCACGAGGATGATTCTTACGCCAAACGTTTTCTGAAAATCCAAGACCGCTTCGATCTGCCTACGCGTTGTTGCCTCTATCATTACAGGCACGGAGTCTTCAAAAACCACGCGCATCGCTTCGTATCGAATATCTCTGCGACTGCCGTCTTGCGCATCCACCAAGCGGTAGAGATCTCCATGGACGGCCAATTCAGCATCAGACCCGAGACTCTTTTTACTGCGATGTCTTCTCTCGTCCAACCATCGAGGCGCATAAGCGACGACTGTCCGGAAACGATCCCTCCTTGAGGAACAGAGTTCACCAGGAGTACACCATTTGTGCGAACCGTCGTTAAGAGCTCACTGTCGGGATTATACGCCGTCTCTGCTCGAGCATTAGGATTGAATGAGCCAACCTCACCCATATCGCGTGTAGACCTCACGGCGTCGATCTCAGTGAGTCCCAGGGTTGTCATAGGTGCAATGAAGCCCGGGTAGACACGGCCGCCCTTGCAGTCGATCACCCGGGCATTCGCCGGAGGCGCAACACTTGTGCCGACGGATGTGATCACACCATTATCAAACACAACGGTAGCATTCTTCAGCGGCGAACCAATAGCGGTATACACGGTAGCGTTTGTCAAGGCAATCGTTTGACGTTGCGGAGCTCCAGGAATCTCGTCTCCACTAAAAGAGGCGACGTGGGTGGACAGGAGGATGAAGCACAGAAGAGTGGTACGTAGCATAGCGCGAATCTACACTCAAAAAACAAGTAACCCCCAGACGTCACCACTCGTCTAGGGGTACTCTTCATCTCACCGCACGCCCGAAAGCGGTATTGGGAGTGATTTAGATGCCGTAATATTTTGTGGCTGACGAATTTATCCCGATATTTGTCCCCCCTCGGGGTGTAGCGTAGCCCGGTTAGCGCGTCTGCTTTGGGAGCAGAAGGTCGCAGGTTCGAATCCTGCCACCCCGACGAGGAACATCTAAGCCCCTTTCGACTTCGTGTTGAAAGGGGCTTGTTCTTTTACTACATCGACGCCAGCTTCTTCATGTCAACGCGTTCAGCAATTGATCGTGCAAAGTCAGCGCTCGATTGGTTACTGCCGTCTACCTGTAACACAAATCGCCCTCCAAGACCAAAGGTAACGGTCGCTGACTTGTCTTGCTTACCATACCGCATATGCCCGTTAATAAATTGGTCGTCCGTCTGAATGGTCTTCGAGGTTTCCGTGGCGTTGTCCGTGCTCCACTTCATCGCGAACATGATCGTGGCCGCACCCCACATGGCTTCTGTAGCATTGTAATCGGTAATGGTGACCTTTAGTGTGGAACCGTCTACCTTCTTCCACTCTTTCGAGGCTACGCTCCAAGACAGTCCTTCCATATCCATTGATTGTGTTTCAGGTTCAGACGCGGTATACCCATCTATATCGCCCGGGAGAAATTTCTTCAATTCGTCAGTTGAAATGGACAACGTGTCGCCCTTGGCCTTGCGTTCTTCGCGGCGCTTTGTAAAGGCATCTTGCGAGGCTTGCACATTGTCTGCGGACTCAGCAACTGACTGAATATTCTTCATTGCTTCTGCCGCTTCGTCTAGCTTCCCACCGCACGAAACAAACATCATCGACCCTGCGATGATCCCAATTGTCACTTTTAGCATCATGGTGTTACCCTCAGCTGTGTGATTTGCCACATTGGCGCTGCAATATCACAACTTCTCCAAGAAGTCGGTAACTTTCAGCATTGAAATTTGATTACGGCATAATTACATAACCTGGGGCTTGCCATGCCACTCCTCTCTCGAATTCTCGTCTTGCTCACTGCAGCCAGCCTTACGCTTCAAGCCGGCTACGCAGGCGACGCTCACGAATCAGGGGTTTACCCTTCGACCTTTGCGATCGGTAGCAAGCTCCCTGCATCCGTGGATGTGGGACCAGGAACAACGATCATCATCCGATACCTCGGGTACGAGTGTTCGCATTGTGTCCGCCAGCTGATGTATATCAATGAACACGCGGCAGATCTTCGCCGCATGGGCATTAAGATTATTGCCACGAGTGCAGATTCTCAGGATCGATGGGAAGAACTGGTTGAAGACAAGGGTTTGGATGTTGAGCTGTTCTCCTACATTCCAGATGAAAAAGAGTCGGTGGCACGTGATCTTGGAGCGCTTCGCACGATCAACGATACCCTTCGAGATCTGCACGCCACGATCGTTGAGAAAAACGGCACGGTGGTCTTCAGCGTGTATTCCGATCAACCGTACATGGATATCGATCGCGTAGTATCATTTGCTGCACCCGAAGTGGCTGTGGTGGTGGAAAGCCCGCAAATTTTGGATCGATATCTCAAGTCTACTCCGGTAGTGACTCAGATCGCAACTGCGACCGATGGATTACGAGAGCCCCTTGACCTCGATTTCAACAGAACAGCACTTCACCCCAAAGACCTCTGGGTTGTCACAGCTGAAGATCGCGGCCATGCCATGACGATCATTCACAACGCCGGCACTGCACAACAGGTTGTTCGTCAGAAGAAGGACTCTCGCGCAAACCACTTCATGTGGCGGACAATGGGAATCGCCATGGGTTCTAACGGAGCATTTGGAACTACACAAAACGGCGAGGCCGGTGGCAATGATAAAGAGTACATGTTCATGGGTCCAACGCTCTGGTCCAGCGACACAGCGGTGTTTGCTTCGAGGTATCAAGACGACAATACGAAGCTCGCCTCGCACTTGGACATGCTGCATCAAAGTCCGTGGGGTTTAGGCATAGCCCATGACAGCGCCAATATTTTCTGGATCCTTGACGCAAAGTACCAGGACATCTGTCGCTATGACTTTCGAGACCCTCATGAAGTTGGCGGCACCGACCACCGCGATGGTATTATTCGCAGATACTCCGATGTTATCATCTCTCGAACGGAAAGAGGACGCCCTGCGCATATCGCACTTGATCATGCAACCGGCCTCCTCTATTTTATCGACCCCGGGGCTGGAACAGTAAGCACGCTCGACACAAAAACCGGCACCATCGGCAACGCCCTTAGCGCTCCGTACGAGAGTGATGAGAACTATGCTGAGTATTCGAGTGTTGAGAATGCAACTGTTACGACAGTCATCAGCAGCGGACTTCAAGAACCAATTGGCATTGATGTCTATGGAAACCGGCTGATTGTCGGCGACAAAAAAGATGGGCGCATTCACCTTTATGCCATAGAAGGTAAAACAGTTCGCGAATTAGGAACAATCGCTACAGGAGCAACCGAACTCCACGGTATCGTTGTTGGCCCAGACGAGAACATCTGGTTTGTGGACAAGGCCAGGGCAGTTGTTGGACGCCTGAATCTTCTCAACGACAACGTTTTGGTTCCTTCTGTTGCCGCCCGCACGATAAGGGTAGTGGACACCGTGTACTATCGGTATGGAAATGGCTCATTGAGTCCGAGAGACGTGACATTCAAAACGCGCCTACACAGACATGCAGACGGATCTTCCCAGCCCTGGTCAGCCCCTTTCACGTTGAAGGGTGTCCCTGCGAAATCTTCTGTCGATGTTCCTGTAGCTACGGAAGTTTCAGACAGTCTGTCCGTGTGGAGTCTCGAAATTGTGGAGGTTCTTCCAGGAAATGCAGACGGGATTTCTGCTACCACTACGCTGGTACCTCGCAATGTACGACGCGCCGTTGTTCAGGACGAGCGAGTCGGCACATATAACATCACGGAAGCAGTAGGCCAAACCACGCGGACTGGTTACGTGAGCTTGACATCTGATGTTTTCAATGTAGTTGTTGATAGTCTTCGCTTCTTAAAGACCGCATTGTGGAACAGTGGGAGTTTTGGTGAAATTGATGTTGTTGATGACGCCATTCTTTCATCGCTCTTGCGACGTGGTATTGAAATATTCCTGATAGCTGATGATCCACTATTACTTCGCACAGATCTCCCGAACAGCATAACCTTTTTTAGCGATTTTGGCTGTTCATTGATGGGCGTGGATCAGATGGCTGATGATAAGGGGCAGCGTGTTTTCCAAGGCGTCCTCGCCGATCCTGTAACAGCCGGAATGGCCGACATCGACTTTCAACTTCCTCGCCTCGATCACCACAGGGGTGGTAAGTACGTTCCAAACGTGGCATTCAGACTCGCCAAGCCTGGCTCCACGTCCATGATGACCAGAGAAAGTGCAACCATTATAGGTGCTGTGCGCTTCCAGGCAAGCAAGTACCGGTCAATCATTCTCGGTGTTAATGCCTCCCGTTTTCTAGATGGTGGTCAGAGGACCACAATCCTCGATAAGGGGCTTGCGTGGCTCGAAGCAGCAGCCAATCCGGATACCATCCAGACAGGTATTGAGGAAGAACGCGCGGCGTCTCAGGACGATCTTTCAATCAGTATTGGGGCTAACCCCGTGGTTACAACCACGTGGTGGCGCCTTAATGGGCCGGCAGAGGGATTGGCTCTCGTAGAGCTCTATTCAGTTGCTGGGCAGCGAATGGCATCCCTCTATAGTGGGTCAGTCTCCAACGCCACCGGAATATTGGATGTTTCGAACTTGCCTTCCGGTAGTTACTTTCTGGTCGTAAGGGCAAATGACCGTATTGCCCATAGGACGATCATCGTGAAGTAAGGGGCTTGTGGCAAAGGGCGGCAATAAACAACGTCGGTTGATAACCGACGAACCCGAGCATGTATTCGGCATGGACGTTGAGGCAGATCTTGCATTTCTTCTCGCAGAAGGCAAGAAACATCTTCAGCGTTTCAATGTAGATCTGGTCTCGCGTGCATTTCGTTTTTGTGTGGAAGCTCACAAGAAGGACCTGCGTGTATCCGGCGAGCCGTACTACTCGCACCCCGCAAACGTGGCTCTCATCGTTATGCGAGAGATACCTCTTGATGATGTCAGCGTTGTAGCAGCACTATTGCATGATGTTGTGGAAGACACAACGTACTCGTTAAAGGACCTGAAGGCTGAATTTGGTTCTGAGGTTGCTGACATTGTAGACGGGGCTACGAAGATCTCCGACGTTTTTGAAAGTCGTGAGATCACGCAGGCTGAGAATTATCGCAAACTCCTCCTATCGCTTGTCAATGATGTACGAGTGATACTTGTGAAGTTTGCTGATAGACTTCACAACATGCGTACCATTGACTCACTCTCGAGAGAGCGCCAGGAGCGTATGGCGCGTGAAACCATGGAGATCTATGCCCCCTTTGCACACCGTTTTGGACTCGGCAATATCAAGTGGGAGCTCGAGGATCTGTCCTTCAAGGTGCTTCATCGCGAAGCCTATGACGGGATCAAACGTCAGCTTAACACTTCACGTGAAGAGCGCGAACAGTTTATTGAACGATTCAGCAAGCCTATCGCAGACCGGCTCACTGAGCACGGAGTGAAGTTTGAGATCAACGGGCGTCCAAAGCATCTGTATTCCATCTACAAGAAAATGGCCACGCAGGGCAAGTCCCTGGATGAATTGTACGATCTTTTTGCTGTTCGTATCATTCTTGATACCGAGGAAAACAACGACTGTTTCCTTGCTTACGGGATTGCCAGCGAGATCTATCGCCCCGTACCGGAGAGGTTCAAGAACTATATCAGCGTTCCAAAAAAGAATGGCTATCAATCCCTCCACACAACAGTAATCAGCAGTGATGGTAAGCGCGTAGAAGTTCAGATACGAACACGTGCCATGCACGATTTTGCGGAACGTGGTGTGGCTGCCCACTTTCGGTACAAGGCTGCTTCTGGTGGAACGGCGTCCTGGGTGGATTCTACAGATCTTGAGGAGTGGGCTAACTGGGTTCGCGATGTTTTTGAAAATGCGGGGGAAGAAGCGGCGGCAGAACTTCTTGAGAGCTTTAAGCTAAACCTCTACCAAGACGAGATCTACGTGTTCACTCCAAAGGGTGATTTACGGATCCTTCCTAAAGGGGCTACCCCAATTGATTTTGCGTTCGACATCCATTCTCAAGTGGGTGCTATGTGCATTGGCGCTAAGGTGAACGGCCGAATCGTCCCGTTAGACCATGTGCTGCAAACGGGCGACCAGGTTGTGATTCTTACCTCAAAGAATCAAACTCCACACCGTGATTGGGAACGGATAGCAATTACCCACAAAGCGAAGACTCATATACGTCGTATTCTCAACGATGAGAGGCGGGCACGCGTTACAGAGGGCAAGGAGATCTGGGAGAAACGTGCTAAGAAGCTGAATCTTCATGTAAACGAGGACGATCTTGAAAAGCTCCTTGGACAATTGAAGTACGACAGCCGGTCGGAGTTTTATGCGGATCTGGGCTCTGGAACGCTTTCCGCGGAAACTGCCGGGGAGATGATCTCAGAACTTCTACAGCCGGCTGGCGCTGTTCCTAAGGAGGCCCCCTCCAATCTCAGTTTCGAGCAATTCAGCGACACGGCACGTGAGAACACCAATGGTGTTGTGATCGTTGGCCAAAACATGTCGAGTGCGAAGATCATGTTCTCCTATGCTCGATGTTGTAATCCAGTGCCTGGCGACGATGTTGTTGGCATTGTGACCATTGGCAGTGGCATTAAGGTGCATCGCACAAGCTGTCACAACGTTATTGGACTGCACGATAAACTGAAGCCCCGCCTGGTGGCATTATCATGGTCGAAGTCTCAGCGGGGAGAATTCTTGGCCGCCGTGAAGATCACTGGAGAAGACCGTCCCGGAATGCTTAACGATATAACCAGTGCCGTTATTTCGATTCAAAAGACAAACATTCGAGGCGTCAATATTGACGCCTACGACTCGATATTTGAGGGCATTTTAACGGTTTACGTAGCGGATCTAGCCCATCTGCGAAAGATCTTTGACAAGCTTTTGAAGATCAAGGGCGTTGAGACCGTTGAGAGGTTTGAGGCATAGAGTAAAGCCGCGATTGACTTCGTATATTTGGGTATGAGTCTACAGGTAATAATGTTCACCGTTTTCGCGATCGGAGCTGTTGCTTCGGCAGTGTTCACGATCACGCGAAAAAACCCGGTCGCCTCCGCTATGTCTTTGGTGGCGCATTTTTTCATGCTCACGGGGCTTTACCTTACGCTCCAGGCACAGTTTGTTGCGGCAGTGCAGGTACTTGTGTATGCCGGAGCGATAATGGTGCTTGTGGTGTTTGTGATCATGTTGCTCAACGTTGGTCGTGAGGACAAACATCCTGACAGTGGGAATCTGCGAACGACGCTTGGCGTGATGCTAGCAGGATTATTGGTTGTGCTCATATCAACAGCAGTGCTAGCTCGCCCAACCGGACGCATGGATCTTTCGCCAAAAGCACTTGAAATCGGCACAACGGAAGCGATAGGCCAGTCACTTTTCACGACATATCTATTCCCGTTTGAGGCAGTGTCATTATTGCTTTTAGCCGCACTCATTGGTTCGGTGATTCTCGCAAAACGTCACGTGAAAGAAGGGTAAGAGAATGCTCCCGACCGCGATTCCTCTCGATTACTATCTCATCCTATCCGCCGTGCTTTTTGTAGTTGGCGTGGTGGGCGTTATCACTCGGCGCAACGCGATCATCATCTTCATGTCAATTGAGCTCATGTTGAATGCTGTGAATTTGTCGATGGTTGCTTTCAGCGCATTCTCGGGTGACATTGCTGGACAGATGTTCGTGTTCTTTATTATGGCAGTTGCGGCTGCAGAGGCAGCTGTAGGCCTTGCGATCGTATTGGCGTTGTTCCGAAACAAGCAGACAGTGTACGTTGACGAAATCAATATCATGAAATGGTGATCCAATGAAGAGTCTTATCGTCCTTACCGTAGCTTGTTTTGTTGGGTTCACTGCGTGCACAACAACGGATGCTCCTGAATCGTCTGCCGAGATCCTTACAATGGATAAGCTCACAAAGACCCCGGGCTATTCGTGGTTCGTTGCCGAAATGTCAACGTATTCCCCAGATTCAACGGTGATCTCAGAGATCAGCACGTCGATGTCTGCGTCTACCGATCGCAAGGTTTGCATATTCGTAAAGCCATCATGTTCTTGCAGAGGAACACAGAGACTATTCCCCCAAGTTGTAAAGACGCTAGTTGCCGCGAACGTCGACATGAGTCGCGTTGAGATCTGGTCTATGCGATCTGAGTCTGACAAACAGCCGTATCAACCAACGATCACACTTACTCATCTTCCAGCGATCTACATACTCGACAAGGGTGCTGTACGATCTGTGGTTAGTGATCTTGATTACACCGACACGAATGCCGATTCGCTTATTGCGAAGGCTGTTAAGTAGGCCAGAAGACGTAAAAAACGAAACACCCTGCAAGACAATGGTCCCGAGGGTGCTAAAGATGTACAAGCGGCGGGAGTCGAACCCGCACGGGTGTTGAGCCCGCCGGATTTTGAGTCCGGTGCGTCTGCCAGTTCCGCCACGCTTGCGTGTTGTGGGCGCTGAGGGATTTGAACCCCCGACCCTCTGCTTGTAAGGCAGATGCTCTGAACCAGCTGAGCTAAGTGCCCTAATGGGTTACGCAAGACTGCAAAGGTACGAGAATGATTTTCTCAAAAGTTCCTCGAATGACTACAGCACCGCTTCAACCCTGCGGATCTCCGGGATCTTCATGCGGACAGCACGTTCAATGCCGGCACGCAGTGTCATAGCCGACATAGAACAGGTCTTGCACGCTCCTGTAAACCGGAGTTCTAACACACCAGTTTCCTCTTCGTACCGCACTACCTCTACGTTCCCATTATCTACTGCGAGAAAAGGTCGAACATCGAGCAATGCATCTTCAATGCGTTGTTGCATGCTCTCGGTCATAGGGAGATTTCTACTGAAGAGTCAACGGATCGTGCATTCGCTCGGCGAACTTCTCGTACCACGTTTTCCGCAACAACCCTAAACGCGTCGCCCAATAATCCTGATTCCGGATCAAGGACAAACGGGAATCCCTCATCCGCACCTTCTCGCACACGTATGTCGATTGGCAACTCACCCAGAAACGGTACCGAGAACTCTTTTGCTACCGTCTGCCCGCCCCCTTGTCCAAAGATGTGATATCTCCGATCGGGGAGATCCGGTGGCACGAAGTAGCTCATGTTTTCAACTACGCCAAGGACGTCAACATTCACCTTCGAAAACATCTGAATCGAGCGCCGAACATCTGCAAGTGCAATTTCCTGCGGCGTTGTAACAACAACTGCGCCTGTTAACGGAATGCGTTGCGTGAGCGTGAGTTGAATGTCTCCTGTTCCCGGAGGTAGATCGAAAATGAGGTAGTCTAGCTCGCCCCACACGATCTGTTCTACAAGCATTGTGAAGTAGCCTGCAAGCATAGGTCCACGTAGAATTGCTGCTTGGTCACGCTGCATCACGAATCCGATAGAAGCCACCTTCACACCGTACGCCTCATTAGGATAGCCTATCACCTTGCCATCTTCGGTCTTTTCTGCTCGCATGGTTTCTGCCGACAGACCATACATCGTTGGCTGCGAAGGGCCGTAGATATCTGCGTCCAGAAGTCCAACAGACGCCCCACGTTGAGCGAGCGCAGCTGCAAGATTAGCTGCTACCGTGGATTTACCTACCCCGCCCTTTCCTGATGCCACAGCGATAAGATTCTTAATGCCCGCCAGTGCCGCGGTGCGTCGAGAGGCACTCCCTCGCTCGCGGACCAGGATCTCCACATCGGAATCAGGATAGACCCCTAGAATTGTTGCCTTGCAGTCATGATCAAGGCGCCTAGCAGCCCAGTGAAGGGGCTGTATAGCGTCCAGAAACACGCGAACCCTATTGCCAGTGACTTCTACATCATGCACTGCTCCCAAGGAACCAAGCGTCTGGTCGAGATCTGTGTCGATAACCGCTTCAAGCAGAATTCTTACGTCATTCGGTGTCATGTGCTGTAACAATGTTGGTGGAGAGTACTCGAACAACGAAAATACCCATCATTTGCCGTCTAACCGCGTGGTCAAATGTCCGGGACTGCTTATCTTTCGCGCCTTATTGCACACGACACAATAATTGAATTTCACGATTTGTTCGTTTTCACTCTCGGAGCTCACTACATGAAGAATGTTCTTCTCCTTGCGATGTTCGTCGCGTCTGCAGCGCTCGGCATCGCTCAACAGCCTGTGGCCACAAGAGGCCATGATATGCCGACTTCAATCAACCCTGCAGATCTGGTTCGCCAACCTATCGGCAAAGAGGAAGAAGCCACACAAGGTGTGATCTTCAAGCGTGTTACGGCACTGGAAGTCAGCAGTCAGTTTCACTATTGGCCGTACGGACCTGTATCGAATGATATGTTCAAGTATGACGCAAAGTCTAACACCCTGAACATCGCCAGGAACAAGGCGCTCTTTAATGCGAGCAATCAGATCAGCGGCGTAGAGGTTGGAGTCCTTCGCTCTACGAATAATGGAGTCGCGTGGACAATGGACGTGATCCAATCAACAACGAGTATGTTCTTTGGTATGCCAATTCTGGGTTACGTTAATCCAGATGAAGGAACCGATGCTTCAAAATTTCCGGTCATGGTATTCGGAATTCGCTATCCAATGCCGTCTCTCAACTACGGCGGCTTAAGCATGTGGAACCGCACGAGCGCAGGGCCTTACGAGTTGACACTAAATGATCAACCGGCTCCGGCTAATGGCTACGCCATAACAATGGGCGATCTTTACTCAGATAATAACAGCGGAGCCGTGCATTACTCTGGAACATTGAATCCAGATGCCGGTGTTCAATACGGCGCCTATGGGTACTTCAATATGAACCTCGTTGTAGACGATT
>JAPLFN010000036.1 GCA_026390655.1 Candidatus Kapaibacterium sp. | reverse complement strand
GGAGCAGCAATGCCTTCCGTATTGAAGTGGGTTAATATCGAATCGGACGTGGTTGACGGTGATGAAGTAACAAATAACCCTCCTCCTCCACGGGGAGAATACCAAGCTGCAAACTCTGACATCTTCCGTCTGAAGTCACCAGTCATTCGTATGAATCGTGTGAATCTCGGAAATGCCGACATCCCTGCATTTGGTACCTATGGTGGTGACGAACTTCGTTCGTTCCCGATCAATCTGTCGCGTAAGAAGCGCGCCGTTTTGTCGATCTCTTATCAGCGTGCTGGTAAGCTGACAAACATTGGTCGTGGCTTCTCTGACAACCGCCTCATTGGACCTGAGCACCGTGTTAACATGCTTGCGGTGAATGGTTTCACTCCGGGTTATCGTAATCCCGATGAGATCTATGTTGAGTTCGCTAAACCAAGTGTTGATCAACTCACGGGCATCACGAACATCCAAAACTGGGTGTTGGATGTGGCTAATCGTGGTGGCACGAAGTACCTGCAACCATTCCGCATCTGGGGTGGTGGTGGATACGCTCGTGGCTATGACTTAGCGAACTACAATCTGCAGATGGAGAATACGCAGATACCGCCTCTTGGTGGTTTCCGTGAAGATCTTTTTGATGATGGTAAGGATGCAGAGTACTACAAGGTCACGATCCCAATTCCGGACACAGTCCTTAATTGGGTTAACGAAGGCGCCCGGAACTTCCGTTTCCGTCTACGTGCTCGTTGTGTGAATAACTCTACTCCTCCTAATCCTGCTGATGATGAAGACAACTTCTACATCGATAACGTAAAGATCCTCTTCCCTGATGAAGTAACGGACGTTGAGCTCAGTAATATCCAGCTGATCTGGCCTTACACTATGGCCCCTGCTTCGCAGGCAACACGTGTTCCAATCCGTGTGAAGATTGCAAACAACACGAATATTGCAGCTCCTGCATTTTCGGTTCGTATTCAGATCAAGCCTGACGGAAATGAATTCCAACAGATCTATTGTCGGACGATCACGATTCCAACGCTTGCCGGAAACCGTGAAGTCCTGCTTCCGTTCCCTGATGCTAATTTCCGGACAACAACTCCGGGACGGTATAAGGTAACAGGCCGCATCTTCTTCCCAGGAAATGACCTCGATACTTTGAACGACTCAACGTTCACGACATTCACAATGACGTTTGGTCCGTCGTTCTCCTACGAGAACAATCCACTTAACGCAACGAATGATGTACCGAAGCTTCAGTTCTCAGGTGTTACAGGTAAGGGACTCAACCACCGTGGTGCCGCTTCCGGTGCCGCAGGTTCAGGTTGGCAGTCTCCACTTGTTGGACCATCATCTCAGTATACTTCGGGAGCCACATGGGGTACCTTCCCAGCTGGTCTCTCTGCTAATGACATGTATGGTTCTGACGCTGGTAACGCGTCTGGCCAGATAGCTATGCGATTTACTCTCTACTCACAAGACACAGTTGCTGGTTATCAGGCGTTCTGGGCTGAACTCAACCAAGACGTGTTGAACATTTCCTCCTGGTGATGAGCGTATCGCAAACTCAACCATCCTCAGACGTCGTGGTGAAGATCAGACGGGTGCATTTACCGAGCCTCAGTTTGGTAAATACGTAACATACCTTCTTGACAAGCCAGTCGTGATTCCACCGGGTGAGTACTGGACATCTGTTGCTCAAATGGGTACAGAAGGTTACGAGCTTGGTGCATCTGAGTCACGTATGGGTATGGTAACTACGCTCTACTCTGATGTTCCGGTATTTGGTATTGGTAACCGTACGTTGCTGATCGATAAGAACTTCCGCGTTCGTTCACGAAGCGGCGCACTTCTTAACGATAATCGTTTCGCCTTTGAGCTTACGCGATTTAGCGGTGACTGGGTGCCATTCACACCAACGATCGGCAACCCGGGTTATGCGCACCTTGATGCTATGGGTACTAGCCTTGGTTACGCCACGTTTACGCGTGGATCATGGATCCCAATGCTTCGTCCATTCTTTGGCAATCGTTCGTTCTCGAGCCCTCCTATCTTCATTGATTGTGCAGTACCTGTCGAACTGACCTACTTTGATGCTAAGGCTCGTGCTACTGGCGTTGACCTCTTCTGGGAGACAGCTTCTGAGAAGAACAATGCAGGATTTAACGTGGAACGTCGCGGTATGAAGGAGACAACAAACCTTACTACCGGTGCTACAGCGCTTACCTGTGTTGATCGCACAAGTTCTGTTGAAAATCCATGGCAGTCAATTGGCTACGTTGCAGGCGTAGGCAACTCAACACAAGTGTCGAACTACAAGTATTTCGACGCGACTGTATCGGGTGCCACGAAGTACGAGTATCGCCTACGTCAGGTTGATGTTGACGGTGCTCAGTCCTTCTCTAACGTTGTTAATGTTGAGTTCGGTGCAACAAAGGCTGTTGCTCTCGAAGACAACTACCCAAATCCAACAAATGGCAAGACGACATTTGCCTTCATCGTGCCGTTTAGTGCCAAGGTGAAGCTTGAGTTGTTTGACATGATGGGCAACCTCGTACAGACGGTTTACAACAACGACGTAGCTGGCTCTACAGGCAACTACGCAGTTGAGTGGGATGGCCGTAATAGCACAGGTACCGATGTAGCATCGGGTTCATACATGTATAAGCTTACTGTTGGTGAAACAGTGCTGTCAAAGACCCTTACGATCGTTCGCTAAGCTGAACGAAAGTCTATTCAAGAAGCCCTCGGCATTTATGCCGAGGGCTTCTTTTTTTTTCGGAGTTTCGTGTCATGACAACACAAGAGATTAAAGAACAAGCTCGCCGAAGTCTGCTGTGGCAGCTCAACGCGATGGAGCTGCTCGATGAGCACATTGATGAGATATTTGTCGCAGCCGCACATGATATCGCGGGTGCTACAAAAGTTGTGGCAATCGGACTTGGGAAGTCTGGGTTCATCGCTCGTAAAATGGCGGCTACACGTTGTCGTAGCCTTCTCAAAAAGTGGTGAGACGCCTGAGGTAGTGCATCTTGTTCGACTCATTCTCGGTTATGGTGTGAAAGTGGTGTCTATTACATCCCGTGCCCACACCACTCTTGGTCAACTCGCTACTCATTCAATCGTCGTTCCTATCGTTCATGAGCTTGATCCTCAGAATCTTTTGCCGACAGCAAGCACGACGCAGGCGCTGATCATGGCTGATCTTCTGAGCGTGGCTGCAGCCCAAATCAATGGCAACGTAGTACGGCGACTACAACGCACGCATCCACATGGTTCGATCGGTGCCACATTAATGAGAACCGTGGATGAGGTGATGCACTCAGGCGATCTCATTCCTCATTGTTCGGCAGAAATGACACTTAACGAGGTTGTTGCCGAACTGACTGCTAGCTCATTAGGTATAGTCTGTATTGTGGACTCTGGCGGGAGACTTGAGGGTGTACTGACAGACGGTGATGTGCGCCGGTTGGCAGGTTCTTCAATTCGTTTTGAAGACATCGTTGCGGGTGAGGTTATGACACGAAACCCAGTTGTGGTGTCGCCCTCAGATTCACTGCATTCGGCGCTGCAAGTCATGGAGAACAGAGATCGTCAGATCTCAGTTGTACCCGTTGTTGTTAACGAACGTTGCGTTGGCGTGGTACGTGTGCACGATATCGTTCGCGCACAGATGTAACTACCGCCTGATTGGCAACGGAGGTGCCGGGGTTATGAGCTCGCGTTCGAGTTTGCGTCGTTGCGCTTGAACTGGCTTCTTTGCAATTGGTGGTGCACTCTTTGCGGGTACCCGTGCTGGTGCTTTGGCAACGGGCTTACCTAATTGCTTCGGCAATGGATTGGCCAATGGCTTTGCCACAGGCTTTGGCGCTGATGTTGGAGGAGAAGTTGCGGGCGACTTTGATAGGAGTGGTGAAGGGGCTTTAAAAGCGGTATTCGATGCATCAACAGTCGTGCGACCTATTCGCACCTCCCGAATTGCTTCCCCTGGCTTCCCGAACAATGAAAGGGGTCGACCGTTTCGAAAGAACTGAACTGCTCCGGCATTGCCGAGCGAAACAACAAAGGCTTCCATTGCGCTCCAGCGGAATTCCTCTTCGGGCAGAAGCACAAGTTTTTGTGTGCGAGCACCATCCATGGTGATGCTGATCCAAGCCGTGTCTGTTGCAATGGCAGTTAGCACTAAACTGTCTTTTGCACCGACCTCTACGATGTCGGTCAACGAAGGATCATCAGTAGGACCACTCTTATGAAATCCGAACCACCAGACGCCTAGTGATATAATGGATACTATGATCGCTGCTCCAACGAGTGGCGACACACGACTCGTAACAAGCTGAGCTTGTTCGAGCGGGGACTGCGCCACCTGCTTCATTTTATCAACAGATGTACTTACCATTTCCGACGTTCGCTGTGCGGCATTCGAAAATGAGATCGACTGTTCACGTGGTTGCGTTTGCGGCTTGAATGCTGGAAGACGAGAAGCATTGTCGCTCTCTTCGTCGAACGTGGCGTTCATGAGGGACTGAACTTCTTCTGCTGGAATGTGAAGTGCGGCGCCAATCGTTTTAATGAACGACCGAACGTAGACGGCCGGCAAGACGTCGTAGCGGCCTCGCTCCAACGCTTCTATGTAGGGCTCGCGTATTTTTGTTTCAAGCGCTAAGTCTCGTGCACTAATGCCGAGGCGTTCGCGTTCTTGTCGGAACCGTTCCGCGAGTGGATTCATAGGCGCAATATACTTAGAGCCTCGTCACGTTTCGTATCTTCCATCCTTCTACCACTAAGCCGCATATTGGTTCCATGAAGTCGTCAATCAGAATCGCAGCCGGACAGGGTTTTTGGGGTGATCTCCAAAACGCCCCCTTACAACAGGTTTCCCGAGGACCCATCGATTATCTGATAATGGACTATCTGGCCGAAGTCACGATGTCCATCCTCCAGAAGCAGCGGATGCGCAATCCAGAGCTTGGGTATGCCAGAGACCTCGTAGATGTCTGCGAGGAGATTCTCCCATTCCTTATGGAACGGGGAATCACCCTGATCACCAATGGTGGTGGTGTGAACCCTCTGGCTGCTCGTGACAGGATCTTTGAGGTGGCCAAACGACTTGGGATTACGGGGCTCAAGATTGGCGTCGTTCTTGGTGATGATATCCTGCCACGTATCTCAGAATTAGTTGCAGATGGCCATGAGATGCTCCATATGGAGACGGGTGAACCAATTGAAGTGGTGAAGGACAGACTCCTAAGTGCCAATGTCTACACTGGGGCTTGGCCTCTTGTTGAAGCACTTAAGCAAGGCGCTCAGATCATCATCACGGGTAGGACAACCGACACGGGGCTTACTTTGGCGCCAATGATCCATGAATTTGGCTGGGGAGTGCAAGACTGGGATCTTCTTGCATCGGGAACGGTTGCCGGGCATATCAATGAATGCGGTGCCCAAGCGTCGGGTGGAAATTTTCTTGGCGACTGGCGTTCATTGCCGGATATGGCCGATGTTGGCTTCCCGATCATTGAAGCGTTCCCAGATGGATCCTTCGTGGTAACGAAGCATGACGGCACCGGAGGAGCGGTTACACGGGAAACGGTTAGCGAGCAGCTCATGTATGAGATCGGTGATCCGGCAATGTACATCACTCCCGACTGTGTAGCCGATTTTGGTAGTATCCACGTAGAAGATCTTGGGAACAACAGAGTTCGCGTCTTTGGCGTTAAAGGGAAGCCTTTTACACCTTTTTACAAGGTGAGCGCAAGCTACCTCGATGGATTCGTGGCCTTTGGTTCCTTAACGTACTCAGCCCCTGACGCATATGACAAAGCACAGGCAGCCGATAAGATCCTTCGTACACGCCTCGAGCGTCTGGGACTTGCCTTTGATGAGATTCGTACTGAGTTCGTCGGAATGAATGCTTGTCACGGTCCAATCGCAGCACAGATCGTTCCTAATGAAGTAATGATGCGCATTGGCGTTCGTGGCAAGGATAAATCGGCAATAGAGCGCTTCGGCAAGGAGATCGCGCCGCTTATCCTCACCGGACCACCGAGCGCTACTGGTTTCTCGGGGGGCAGACCCAAGGCGAGTGACGTGGTTGCCTATTTCCCTGCACTTCTAGACAAACGTGTACTCCAGATGCATGTTCAGGTTGATGCGCTCTAGGCTCATTTGTCTTTTCGTTTCGATCTTGTTGGCTCAAGTGTGCACCGCCGCAGTTGATGACTCGGTCTATATTCCGCGGTCGCTTTTCCGCTATGCGGACAATCAACGATATACAATCACAGGGGGTACGCCACGCATCGAGAGCGAACTGCAGGCGTGGCCGGCAATAGGAATTGGTGTTGGACTTACAACTCTCGTTGTAGGGCTTCACCTGTACCAGAAGAATGCTTGGTGGCCGGACAATGCTGAATTCCATGTTCAGGAAGATCTTGAATATGCTCGTGGACTTGACAAGTGTGGACATATCTATACCACCTATGTAATGAGCACATTTTGCGGTGATCTTCTAACGGAGTGCGGCCTGAACCAATCGGCATCAATGTGGGGTGGTGCCGGCATGGGGCTAGCATATACGCTCTACGTTGAAATTGAAGATGGCTATGCAGCAGAATGGGGGTTCTCACCGTCAGACGCCATTGCCGACGTAGTGGGGGCCAGCTTCTACGTTGCTCAAAACCAAATTCCTTTTCTTCAGAACTTCACTCCACGTTGGAGCTACGTCCCTGCAGCCTGGGTTGGTGATCCCGTGAGCAATAACAGACAGAAGATTTTTATCGACGACTACAACAGCACGACCTTCTGGTTGGCTTGCAACGTCAATAATCTACTGCCCGCCAAGGCCGCAGAGTTTTGGCCGGATTGGCTCATGTTTTCGGTTGGGTACGGAATAAGAAAGTATGACGTGGTGGATGCAAATGGAACACCGGTTGGTGTGACTACGAGGTTCTTGTTTGGCCTTGACTACGACTGGGTGAAGATCATACCGGAGTCGCCTATCGGTGTTGTCAATTATTTACGTCAAGCGCTAAACTATATTCGACTTCCTGGGCCTACCTTAGAAGTTGGAGCCGAAGGTGTGAAGTTCGGGCTGTTGTATCCATTCGCAATTGTGGTGCCTATCTGAATACATCCGAGCGATCTTCGTCAAATCTTCGCATCAGTGTCATTGTTCCAACGCTTCACGAAGAAAAGATACTGGCCTACACATTGGAGGTCTTTAGCCGTGAGTGGAGGGAGCGGAATCGTGCTGAACTCATCGTAAGTGATGGTGGTAGTACCGACGGTACTCTTGATATAGCTCGTGCCAACGCTGATCGCATCGTAGTCCATGACAAGCCTCAGAGGCAGACAATTGCCGAAGGTCGCAATGAAGGGGCTCGCGTGGCGCAGGGTGACGTACTCGTGTTCATAAACGGCGATACGATCCCGGCAGACCTCCACCGTTTTACTGCGTGCATTGTTGAGTTTGCCGAGAGGAGAGGAAGGTATGCGCGGGCGTCTGCACTTGCGTGCCCGGTAGGGTTTACCCCTGATCAAGAGCGACTCGCGGATCGGGCGTTTCATGGCTTTTACAACAACTACGTGCGACTGCTTCTGGCACTTCGCATCGGTTCAGGTCGTGGCGAGTGCCAAGTAGTGAGGCATGAAACCTTTGAAATGGTTGGAGGATACCGAAAGGAACTCGTAGCCGGAGAAGATTTCGACCTCCTTGCGCGAATAGGCATACGTGCACGTGTGCAATTCGCCGCAGAATTGCTCGTATATGAGTCACCCCGACGGTTCCGCAAGTTTGGGTATTTTCGTGTGCTGTTCTCGTGGACGATCAACGCCCTCAGTGTAATGTTCAGGGGACGTTCCTCATCCGATGAATGGGAACCAGTACGGTAACATCTAAGCCCCTTGCTCTACTATGGACTACAAAACCGCAGGCGTCAATATTGAAGCCGGTGAAGCGCTCATCGATTCAATAAAGCCCTTTGTCAAAGCCACTCGTACTCCAGGAGTGCTTAGTGAGATCGGGCTATTTGGAGGGTTCTACGACGCGAGATTTCCGGACCTCGTGCACCCGGTCCTTGTTGCGAGTGCAGACGGTGTTGGCACCAAGCTGAAAGTTGCCGTGATGGCGGGTGTGCACGATACCGTTGGGCAGTGTCTAGTGAACCATTGTGTTAATGACATTCTTGCGTGCGGTGCACGACCTCTCTTCTTTCTTGATTACTTCGCCACTGGTAAGCTTGAGTCCGGTGTTGCTCGAGACGTTATCAAAGGGATGGCTCAGGCGTGCGTAGAGAATGTATGCGCACTGCTTGGCGGTGAAACAGCCGAGATGCCTTCTATCTATGCTGATGGTGACTATGATGTTGCTGGCACCATCGTTGGTGTTGTTGACAAACCGAAGATCCTCAACGGAAGTCGTGTCAACATCGGAGATGTCCTCATTGGACTACCTTCCACAGGTCTCCACACAAATGGCTTCTCACTCGCGCGTGCGGCTCTGTTCCCCACGTATGAGATTGATCAGAATGTCGAATCTTTAGGGTCAACTATAGGAGATGCACTTCTTGCCGTGCACAGATCCTATGTAGGTGCTGTTAGCCCCTTGCTACAAGCTGATCTTGTGAATGGGATCTCACATGTTACAGGTGGTGGAATAGTAGGCAACACATCTCGGATCTTGCGAGATGGACTTGCATTAAAGATCGAATGGGGCTCTTGGAAAGTGCTTCCGATATTTGATCTTATTCAACACGCCGGAGACATCGCTGAAGAAGAGATGCGGCATGTCTTCAACCTTGGTGTTGGAATGATTCTCGTTGTGGATCCTATCAATGTTGACGAGGTCATGAGCCGTCTGTCGGCTGAAAAACCATTTACGGTCGGACGCATTGTCGCGTCACGATAGTGCCATGAAACGCGCAGTTCGCGTTCTACTTCTCCTTATCGTCTTGGTGTACAGTACGCCGACCGTTACCGCACAGTTAGGTATTACATTCAGTACCGACACGCTTCGTTTAGGAGATGTGAGACCATGTCTTGGTGCTCGCGATTCGTTCTATCTTGTCAATACGGGAACGCGCGATGTTCCTTCCCCCGGGGTGTCTTTTATACCGGGGTTCCGAGTTGAGGCGGAGAACGACAACAATATCCTTGTCGGAGAAAGTAGAAAGATCTTCGTCACTTTTATCGGTAATTCGGTAGTTCAATCGTACACTTCCCGTTACCTTCTGAATGTATCTATCCAAGGTGAGTCTTCGTCTGACACGATATGGATACTCGCCCGAAGATTGTCAGGTAGATGTTGTGTGTTTCGCGTTGATACGATACGGGGATTCGCCGGTGATGATGTCGCGATTCGTATCATGCAAGACAGCACGCAAGTGGGCACCTATCTATCTGACGTGGTATCGACCATGCACATTGGCTTTGATTCAACGACGGTTGTGCCGGTAGGATCCAGACCGCAAATGATCGACGAGACGAACGGCTCATTTACGATTCGTGTGAACCTTCTCAATGAAAATGGTGTGCTTGCAACCGTTCCAGCACGAATGGCGCTTGGGAATGCGATCCGCAGTGAAGCACGCATTGTGTGGCATTCCAATTCCGATATTCGCTTGATTGACACAACGTATGCCGGACCTGTTGAGCTGCTCGGGGTTTGTCTTGACAAAGGGAATCGTCTGTTCAATCCAAACGCCAGGTCTGCAAACGTATGGGCTCTTGCAGGATTCATCAATGTTGAGTCGCGGAGCGAGTCGAATGACCCTGTATACGTTTATGACGTTCAAGGACGAGTTATTGATTTCACCGACGCCGCCCCAGGAATAATTGTAACTATTCCATGCATTAGAGGCGCCTATTTCGTGAAGGTGGGTGATCAGCGTGCACGACTGGTTCTCGTTCCATGAATCAGCTTATTGCCCGGGCCCCACAGATTCTCAAGGAGACCTTTGGATACGAGGCCTTCCGTCCCGGACAAGAGGACATCCTTGGGGCAGTTCTTCGTGGCAGAGATGTGATCGGAGCTCTTCCAACAGGTGGGGGAAAGTCTGTCTGTTATCAACTTCCAGCGCTGCTGTTCCCTCACATGACGATCGTTGTTTCTCCACTGATAGCCCTTATGAAGGATCAGACTGAACGATTGCGTTCGCGTGGAGTGGCAGCCTCGGCCGTGCACGGTGGTATGAGTGCTGGAGATATCAACAGTGTGTTGTTTGAGGCACACAGCGGTCGAATCAAATTGCTGTATGTGGCTCCGGAGCGATTAGAGTCGGTTACATTCAGAAGACAACTCCGGACGATTCCCTTGAGCTTGTTAGCCGTGGACGAAGCGCACTGTATCAGTGAGTGGGGTCATGACTTCCGTCCGGCGTATCAAACGATCACCTCGCTCTTTGACGAGCGGGCAAGAGTTCCGATTCTGGCACTTACCGCTACTGCAACCCCAGATGTTCGAGCCGATATCGTGAAGTCGCTTGTGTTGCATGACCCAGTAGAAATCATACGAGGGTTTGACCGACCCAACCTTGCCCTACGCGTGGAACAGACTGCGGCGAAAGTTGAGTTTCTCACACGGACACTTCGGACAAGGCCGAACGAATCAGCTATCATTTATTGTGGTTCTCGCCGGCGAGTAGAGAGCATTGCCGATGACCTCCGTCGCAGAGGGATCGCTGCTGAGGGTTATCACGCAGGAATGCCTTCTCGTGACCGCTCTGATGTTCAAGATCGGTTTCTCAACAGCTCTACGCCTGTCCTGGTTGCCACGAATGCGTTTGGGATGGGTATCGACAAGGCCGACGTTCGGCATGTTTTCCATACCGATCTCACCCTCACGCTCGAGGCATATTACCAAGAGGCTGGACGGGCCGGACGTGATGGACTGCATTCAACCTGTACGCTTGTCTTTCAATCCGAAGACCGGCGGTTGATGGAGTTCTATATTGCAGGAACATATCCAGAGCGTAAACAAGTTGCAGATGTCTACTCTTATCTCTGCGATCGTATACAATTGTCAATTGGAAGTTCATCTGACACTCCGATCTTGGCTGATGCATCGAGCGTCGCTGTTGCTCTGCATATGCCTGGTTCTACTGTGGGCGGTGTGTTGAACGTCCTTGAGCGATCTGGCGTCCTCGTGCGAACAACTCCGAGTGGTGCAGCAAGGATCCAGCTTCGAACAAGCGCATCGCGTCTCGCTGAGCATGCATCCTCGTCACCACCAGAACAAAGACTTGTTGCGGAGGCAATTGCGCGACTCTTGGCAGGACGTGACATTGGGGCAAGTGTTGACGTGTCTCTTAGTGAGCTTTTGCGCCGAAATGCCATCACGCCTCACGAGTTCTCGACAACGATGCGCTCTATGCAATTCGCGCGTCTGATTCGTTACATACCACCTCAGACGGGAGGCGGCATCATGATAACGGGCCAGCGTTCAGCCCCTTCCGATATCCCTGTCGACTGGAATCGTATTCACGCGCGCAGAGCCCATGCGATACAGAAGCTCGAAGTGATGGTGCGCTATGCCGAAACTCGTCAGTGCAAACGGAATTTTATTCTATCATATTTCGGCGATCATACTGCGAGCGGAGATTGTGGGATCTGCTCTTCGTGTTTGGGGGGTGACGCTAAGCGAGATGTAAGTGACCGTCATATTGCCATCATTAAATCACTCATACACACCTCATGGCAACTTCAAGGACGATTTGGCCGTCACGTCCTGGTGGATGTTGTGACCGGCACGATTTCCGAACGTGTCAAGTCGAACCGCTTGGACAGATGCACTACGTGGGGAAGTCATAGGGAACGATCGCGGCATGAGGTTCTTGAGGCTCTCGATGAGGCGCTAGATCATGCGTGGCTTATCCGTACGGCGGATCTCTATCCTACGATCGGAGTTTCTGAGGATGGTGCCAAAGTAGGAGAGCCCCTTCCTCATCGCCTGCGATATGAAGCCCGTCAAGGGGCTGGTGACGGTTCTGCCACATATGGAGTGCTGTTGGCGTTTCGTGAGCGTGTAGCGCAGCGAGACGACGTAGTAGAGGCATCTATTGCGAGCCATGATGAATTGCAACGAATCGCCGAAGACGTCCCGTCGGCAATCGAGGACCTCGTCCCGGGCCGGCATGGAAGCGGGTTGTTTCTCGCTCGGTATGGAAGAGAGCTTATCCAAGTCCTCAATGATGTGAAACGGTCAGAGATTCACGCGGTGCCAAAGGTTAGAGTAGACGACGACTCAACGATGATCGCTGCGCTCGTACGTCCCGGATGGACACTTCACCAAGTGGCACGTTCGGCGAGGATGACACCTCCGGCAGCTGCCCAAGCGATTCAGCGTGCATTGGAAGGTGGACTTGACGTAGATCGCGCCAATTTGGTCCCAAATGAGCTCTACACTGAGGTTCTCGAATACATGAGACATCACCGATTTGCCAAACTCCGCCATATCAGGGAGCACCTCGAAGGAGATGTTGATCTTGCAATTCTCCGTGTAGCACTTGCTTTCGCGCGTCGGGACCTATACAGTGAGGACACATGAAGAGCACGTACGTCGCAGTAGTAACATTCCTTGCAATCGCTTCCATCATAGCGAATGCAAATGAGTCATTTATCGTACGCATGCGTTCTGCAACGATACCCTCTGCGTTACTACGCTACTCGCCTCGTACTATACTTCCTTCCGCTTACTCCCCAAAGAAGCTCTCTGATCGCGTGCAGTCGCGAGAGCAGCGAGATGCATATGAGTCACTACGACGATACGTTGTAGTCACTCTGCCGGCGGACGGATCTATCCTTGATCTCGAGAAAATGGATGATCTAATTGATATACGCCCCCTCCTAACAATGCACATTCATGATGAGCCCATTACAAATGACTCTCTTTCGAATGAGCAATATGCACTTCCAATCATTGGTGCCGAAAGAGCTTGGAAGTTGGCTACAGGTAAGGGAGTGATTGTAGGAATTCTAGACACAGGTATAGATTGGACACATGAAGATCTTGTTGGGTCAATGGCTGTAACAGTTGAGGAAGATCTAAACAAGAATGGTCGGTTTGACGATTGGTCTTCAAACGTTGATGTTAATGGAGTTACTGGCGATCTCAATGGCGCAGATGATGATGGTAATGGTGTTGTTGATGACGTGATTGGATACGACTTCGTTGATCAGGATGTTCGGAATCTCGGAGATGATAGAACGAGAGATCCAATTCCGTTTGATGAGCAAGGACATGGAACCTCCGTTGGCGGTGTGATTGCTGCCACGCCGAATAATCGCGTGGGAATCGCAGGACTAGCGTATGGCGCTCGATTACGTGCTCTTCGCGCGTTCGATGCCACCGGCAATGCAGAAGAGGACGACATTGCAAGTGCCCTTGTCTACGCCGCACTCACAGGGGTGAATGTTGTCAACATGAGCTTTGGTGATGGTGTGGATTCACCGATGCTTCGCGACGCCGTGCGATTTGCTCTTTCGATGAATGTTGTCCTTGTTGCGTCGGTTGGCAACTCAGGTACGACATCTCGCCAATATCCGGCGGGATATGATGGAGTGATCGCCGTGGGTTCAACGAATGATGAAGACAAAAGGTCACCGTTTTCAAGCACGGGGTCTCTAGTCTCTCTAACCGCACCCGGTGAGGGAATCGTTACAACGGCAGTGAATTCACGTTACAGACGCGTGAACGGTACATCATTTTCTGCGCCCTATGTTGTTGCGGCAGCTGCAATGATGCTCGAGCACTTTCCCGATATCTCCCCATCGGAAATCCGAGGTACATTGCAAGAGAGGTCTCGTGATCTTGGAGAGCAAGGCTGGGATGGGCTTTTCGGCGCCGGTCGATTGCAAGTGGACGCCTCGTTGAACGCGCAAGGGTTGTCGATCTTTGAGATCACCTCACCCGGAAACGAAGACGAGTACGATGCAATGAAGGCACAGCAGCTTGCAGTTGTTGGTAGTGTTCTTGTAGCTCCATTTTCTTCCTATACCATTGACGTGGGCGTAGGTATTGATCCATCCCGATGGGTCACTGTTGCATCGTCAAGTACTTCAGTGCGCAATGACACACTCGCTCGAATTGATCTAGCTGCTCTGGCCAGTGGGCTCAACACTGTCCGCCTTCATGTTTTGTGCAAGGATGGACGCGCACTCGATGATCGGAAACGCATTACTGTTGTCAAGAACGATTCGCTGCGATTCTTGTCAATTGAATCACTGAACGCGTGGAGGACCGATAGACGAACACCATCATTGGCGGTACGTACATCGCGACCTACAACGATGACTGTTTCCATCATCCCGGAGGGTGCCCAACCCTCATTGCAAGTCACGGATGTAAAGCGATTTGTGCGCTCGCACAACCTTTTGTTATCGGACACCATTCGAGCAAATTCAAAGTATGTGCTGTCGGTCAGTTGCACAGCTGATGATGGAGATCACATCGACACGGTGATCACCCTCGACGCTTCACGGGAGGGGGCTCCTACCGTGAGTGGCTGGAAACAGACTCAATCGGCGTCTTGGTCGGGGTACGTCCTGAACGATGTGCGAGACATGTATGGGGATGGCAAGCCAACTGTAGTGATGAATGACCTTTCGTCGGGGTCATTCGGGCGAATTGTAACCATGCAATATGACAAGGGAGAATGGTGGCGTAGAGATTCGCTCAATAGCACATGGATCCCTCGAGGCATTTGCGACGCAAATGGTAACGGTCTTCTAGAGATTCTCGCCCATGTTGTTGGTAGAGCAGTTCTTTTTGAACAGACTGTAGTCGGTGGGTCTCCATTCGCTCGGATCATCTTTTCTGATTCTTCAGGAAAACAAAACGGTGCGGGTGTAGCAGATATTGATGGCGACGGAAGGGAGGAACTTCTGCTCCTCTCTGATTCAGGCTGCACGGCAGTCACCTACCGCAACGGCCGCTTTGAACGATTAGGCACTGCGGTGAATACGTCGAATCCCACCTATGGCAGCTCGACCAATCGAGTGGATGAGATAAGCGTTGGTGCGGGTGATTTTGATGGCGATGGCAAGATGGAAGTTGCCTTTGGAGATACTGACGGAGATCTCATCATCAGCGAATGGGATGGCGGGCTGTTCACCAATAGATTCATCCTTGAGAGCTCGGGAGGGGGCGGATCAGGCTATGTGGCAGCAGGCGATGTGGACGCAGACGGCAAACCGGATGTGGTGTTCGGTGTTCCTGATAGCACCCAGCCAGACGCTAACAGAGAGTATGGTCGTGACCTGTGGACATATCGATTGATTCGATCAGACGCCAATGATTCGTATCGCGTGGCTTGGCAAGATTATGTGGCCGGAGTTCGCTACGGTATCGGTTATCGGAACGGAATAGACGTTGGAGATCTTGACCTGCGGCCAGGTAAAGAGATCGTTGTTTGTGCATACCCACGTCTCTTTGTGTTTGGTTATAACACTGCTGAGCAGCGAGTAGTTTCAAAATGGTTCGTTCCTGATGTAGTGAGCCCGCGTTTTCTAACGTATGACTTCAACAAGAATGGGATAAATGAATTAGGGTATGGAATCACGGTGCCGGAATTGGGTGTGATGACGGGATTCCGATTCAGTGAGCTGGATACTGCGTCAAGACTATCTGCACCTACGTCGCTACGAGGCAGATACGCGAATCAAGATACCATCACTCTAGATTGGATGCCTGTTCCCTTGGCACTACGCTATGAGATTTACGCAAGTACTAACAATGGACCATATCGAATATTGGGTACGGAGCCATCACGTGTATATAGTACGCCTGCGCCGTCAGGCGTCTCTAGCGTCCGTTATGCCGTGGTAGCGCTGCCAATCGATACCATGACGGTTAAGAGCCAGCGATCCAACGATGCTTCGTTTTCATTTGGACCGTTGATCACTGCCGTCGGACTCGACCGCGACACCGTTACTCGATCGGAATTACGTCGCGGACTTCGTATCAACGTTAGGTATTCTGGCGAGATCATGGTAGATCACGTAGAGCCCAAGAAATTTACTCTGAGCTCTCAATCGGATGGAAGCGAGTTGGCATCAAGCACCTCAACGTTGGCTGGAAAACAGACAGACGTTGTTCTTTCATTTCCGGGAATACATCAAGAAGAAAATCTTGGGTTACGTGTTCGTTCAATCATTGACGAAGTTAACCGACAGATACCGGAGAAGTATTTTCCTCTTACAGTCATCGACGATACACCAGCCAGTGTTGACTTTGCGATCGCATCACTTAGCATTCTCGCGCCGAACGTGTTACGCCTCTCGTTCACATCTGCTGTTGACGCTACTGCATTGGAGCGACGGCGCTATACGCTTGATCCGATAGGGTCTGTTCTCGCTGTTTCTCGTGTTGATACAAAGACTGTTGATCTACAGTTGGATCCCGCAAGCCCCCTGACAGCAAGAGGCGTAACGTATGCATTGACGACGCGGGGAGTGCAGGGTGACCCATCAGGCTCGATCACAACGGGTGCCGGCAATACCGCCACGTTCATCGTTGTAGCATCAGACCTCAGAGACGTCTATGTCTATCCCCATCCCGTTCATCTTCAGAAAGTTGAGTCGATCACCTTTGGTGGGCTCACCTCAGTGGCTACGATCGATGTTCTTGACAACTCCATGCGTACTCTCGTAAGCCTGTCAAACACTGATGGAAATGGTGGTATTCGGTGGGATCTCAGAACATCAGTTGGCGAGAGAGTGCCACCTGGACTCTACTTCTATAGAGTTTCAGGGACCACAGAGGATGGGGTTACCGTTGAGCCTGTTCTTAAGAAACTACTTATTGAGCGTTAACAATGAGCGTAGACCGCCAACATCACCGTTGCTGAGTATTGCAATCACATCGTTGGGCTGAACTCGATTCGCGAGGATATCCGCGATATCATTCCCCCACGTAGGATCTGAGGACCGAACAGGCGAGAGTGAGAACGCCGCGATTCCCATCTGTGCGATATCCTTCACAAGGCGATCTGTGTCAAGCCGCTCGTCCTCGCTATATCTTTCCGGTCGATTGATCGGTCCCAGACAAACAGTGCTAGCCCCCTGAAAACACGAGGCGAGCTCGTGTTGAAAGAAATTCCGAGTGGTCGTGTTTGAACGCGGTTCAAACACGACATGAATTCGGCTTGCTTTGTATCGTTGTTCGAGTGCACGAATGGTTGCTGCGATTGCCGTTGGATGATGGGCGAAGTCATCGACCACTACACACCCTCTCCATACACCGATCTCTTCAAGGCGACGCTTCGGTGCCTTGAAGAGCGGCATTCCAATCATCTGCTCTGCGGCGGAAAGGCCAGCAAATGCCGTTGAGGCAATTGCCATCGTAGCATTTCGAAGATTGTGCTCACCGGGCATAGGCAGTGAAAACCGTCCGTATACCTCGCCATTGTGAATCAAAGACCACGATGTCGTCTTGCCCTCTTCTCGAATCTCAGTGATCCTCCAGGTGCACTCGTCCGATGTCCCTACGAGTTCCACTGGGCACGGGGCTCCTTCGGCTGCAATCACAGCGTAGGGGTCGTCTGCGTTAACAAGAAGAACTCCGGACCGTGGAATGAGCCGTACCATGTGTTTGAATGACCGAACAATATCATCGATGCTTTCGAATATGTCGGCGTGGTCAAACTCGAGATTGTTGATGATGGCAACGGTTGGACGATAGTGGATAAACTTGCTTCTCTTGTCGAAGAACGCCGTGTCGTATTCATCGCCCTCACTCACAAACACACCGGCCCTCGTGTCGTGGTGCTCTTCGCGCAGGGGTCTGCATCCAATGGTAAAGTTCCCCGGAACACCACCAATGAGGAACCCAGGCTCGCGTCCCGCGCTCTCGAGTAACCACGCCGCCATACTTGCCGTGGTGGTTTTCCCATGGGTTCCGCAGCAGACGATGGACGTGTTACGAGATATGAAGAGTCTACCGGCAAGCTCCGCCATTGACGTCATCGACCACCGCTCATCAAGAACAAACTCCAGCTCAGGGTTCCCTCGACTGATGGCGTTGCCGACAACGACGAGCTCTGGTGCAAGCAGACGAATGCGTTCCGCGCTATATCCCTCGTGCCATTCGATGCCCGCCTGCAAGAGGACGTCGCTCATTGGGGGATAGAGCGGACCATCACTCCCCGTTACGCGGTGTCCCTGCATTCTACAGGCCACTGCAACGGAGCCCATCGCCGTTCCGCCAACCCCGATAAAATGGATGTGCATGAATTCTGTCCGTACGTGGAAAGTGGTATATTTGAGGTTACGTACAAAGATAGAGCCACTTGCGGAAGTGGCCCATGACTCACCACCGGAGCCGATGCATGCACGTCCTGATTGTCGCAACTCTTCTTGCTTTGATTACATCATCGGCTCAATCTCAATTTTGGCAGTCATCCGATGGCCCTCCGGCCGCGTCCACCTGCATGGTCACGAATTCCAAGGGGCATGTGATTGTCGGGACGCCGTTCAGCAAGATCTATCGGTCCACGGACCGGGGCACAAGCTGGCAGTCGTTCGACGAAGGCATCGATGACGGCGGTACGAATTTCTTCCCTTTCAACCAGATTAGCGTAAGTGCCAACGACCATCTCTACGCTGCAATCAATGGTTTAGGTGTGTATAAGTCGACGAATGACGGAGTATCGTGGACAAAAATCGATTTCGGTATTCCAGTGAGTCCCAATTCGAGGATCACCGTTGATACAAAGACCCCTCCGGGCGAGCAAACACAAGTGTTTATCGGACTCGACGCAGGTTCAAGTAAGATTAGGGCACAATTTTCATCCGATGGTGGAGCGACGTTCATCCCAATTCCACTCACGGGTCTGCCCTCCGCAACTTCTGCCCTGTTTGAGGTGTTCCTCTCGCCGAACTCGAACAAGATGTTCGTATCGGTTTCATACAATAAGGGACTCTTCCGCACTACCGACCGTGGGGCGTCTTGGCGAAGAATAGACAATGGAGACGGCAACTCAAACGAGAGTGACGACCTGTATAAGACCATGACGTCTGATGTTAATGGGAACCTCTATGTGGGCCGTAATGCCCTTCCAGGCTCCTCGAAAATCACCAATGCAGTTGTTCTAAAGTCTACGAATGATGGAGAACAGTGGTCGTATCTTCTGACTGGTTGGGACACACGGACGATCACGAATAATAGAATCTCAGCTATCTCTTTTGCACCTAACGGCGATATGTGGGTCACTACTGAAAAGAATTCGGGCCCATTCAAGGGCACCAATTACGGGTCCTCTTTCGCCGTTGTAACTGACGGCCTCATCGGTGATGGGTCTTCGTCGGGCATCGTGGTCACCAAGGATAACCACGTGTTTGTTGCACCGATAGGCGATCCTGTTTACAGGCACCTCGACCCAACAAGCGTGGATGAAGAGACTCTGCCGCGTATTATCAGAACAGATGTTGCGCCAAATCCAGCAAACGAAAGAGTTGGTGTCTCGTTCTTTATGGAAGAGACAACGCCAGTGATTGTTGATCTCATAAACGTAGCAGGCGAGCGTGTGATCGAGGGACATCAAATGTCTGCTGCGGCCGGAATGGAGAACAAGGTATGGCTCTCTACATCTTTACTCCCGCAGGGAGTCTACACGCTGCGTGTAGTTTCTCGTGGCTCAGTAACGACCAAGAATGTCGTGATTGCACGATAGCGATCTCATCGTTTTGGAGCGTCTTGAACTTTGGTAACCCACCAAAGTTGCTTTCTGCGAAGGGTTGAAAATTGCATGACTCTCACATAGTCCAGCGTAATGCGGACTATGTGTGTGCTGTCGTTGACAGTGTCAACAACAGTCTCGGAAATCGGCTGTTGAGCCATGATCTTTCTCCATCGAAGGAGATCGTCCACCAGATCGCACTTCTCTACTGCGAGTAAAGGACGGCCCGACGCACTAAGCATGAGCTCGGTTGCAGCGGTAGTGTTGCCACTGTCAAGTTCAGCTTTAAAAAGGTGTACAACTCCGGGAGATGTGCTCTGGCTGAGCTCAATGGGAATGGGTCTACGGGCGCCCCCTCCTATAACGAAGAGCTCGCAGCCCGTCACAACGAGGACCAGCGAGCATACGGTTAGAACGAGGTTCGTGCGGGTCATTGTATGAGCCACGTAAAGGTCTTGTTCAGTGCCTCGACGAATCCCAATGAGATACGATCGACGGGATGCGACATTCCGAATGTATGCGTAGTGTTTGGTACAACGAAAAGAGGCGCATCAGTTTCTGCACTCTCACGCAAGCGAACGATCTCAGCAAGAGGTACTGTCAGGTCCTGTTCGGCATGAATGTACGCAAGAGTGTCTCCGAGCATTGCACTTGCACGGTCCAATGAGAGTCGGTCTGCAGACTTCTCAATATCTTCTACGTACGACATGTTCATGCGAAGTTCTTGCTTTGTCCGTTCATTGAGAAAGGTAAAGAATCCTTGCTCGGCCCATTGAGCGCGCTGGCGAGGTGTCCATCGTACGAAGGTGCCAACAGAGTTGAGAACAGCCGTTCGGATCAGGTGTATGTTCCCATGATCTCGCACCTCTCGCGAGACAATCTGCGCTACTCCGCCACCGCGAGAATGACCGATCACGAAGACCTGGCCGTTCCATTGATCTCGAAGCTCGGAGTGCTCTTCGTCTTCGCCTATACTTCGGATCAGGTCATGGACATCGTCCACCTCATGAGAGATCGTGTTCCTTGCAAAGGCATCAACGTCCTGCACTGACCACGATGTGCCATTCATCCCATTGCGGGAAAAGCAAAAACGAATAGAGATCATCCCGCGTGCGGACGCATACTGAGCAATCCAAGGAAGAAAGCTATAGTTGCGAAATCCTTTAAAGCCATGAAGGATGAGCAGTATTGGCGATCCGGTCCGAGCCCTAGGTGGTAATGTGATCGTCGTATGAAGGGGCTCGCCGATTCTATTGTTGATAGCGAGTGTACGTTCTGGGTGGTAGATCATACATCGCTGTTCGTTAGAAGGTCGGGACGCCGCTCACGCGTTCTCATAAGCGATTGCTCTTCGCGCCAAACCTTGATGTTGCTGTGATTTCCGCTTGTCAGTACGTCTGGAACGAGCATGCCACGAAAATCGGACGGCTTTGTGTAGTGTGGTGTATCCAAGAGCCCATGCATAAACGAATCTTCCAACACGCTCTCTGCATCGCCTACTACTCCAGGAACTAAACGTACAATAGCGTCCGTGAGAACAGCAGCAGCTATCTCACCCCCAGTAAGTACGTAGTCGCCAACGGATATCTCTCTCGTGACGAGGACATCCCGTATTCGTTGATCGATACCCTTATAGTGTCCACACAGAAGAATTACGGAACTCTTAAGCGATAACTCATTGCAGATCGACTGCGTGAGTTGCGTTCCGTCAGGACAAAGGTAGATGACATCATCATACGAGCGTTGAGATCTGAGGCTCTCTATGCATGCAAAAACGGGTTCGCATTTGATGACCATTCCAGCACCGCCACCATATGGTGAATCGTCAATGTGCCTGTACTTATCTGTCGCATAATCATGAAGATTGTGAAGGTGGATCTCAACGAGCCCCTTCTCTTGTGCTCGCGCAATAATGGATGACGAGACAAAGGACTCGAGCACCTGTGGAACAACACAGACGATATCAATGCGGATTGTTACATCACTCATCGTGATCCTCGGCAGTTGTTGTGCCGAGATCGAGCAAGCCGGGAAGGACGTTCACCACGATCCGACGCGATCCTGTTTCAACTGATACAACCACGTCGTCGATAACAGGGAAGGGGACAGTTCTTCCGTCAGGAAGAGTTACAACCCAGACGTCATTTGCCGGCATAAGCCAGACATCCGTTACAATTCCCACAATGCCACCGTCTGCAGTGACAACGGTGCATCCCTCGATGTCGCCAATGCGGTGACGTTCGTCTTCATTTAGCCCAACGTCTTGAGCACGCGCATACACCGCTTGTTCAACAAGTGCCTGCGCACTGTCCGCCGATTGGAGTTCGCGAAGACGGAGTGTTGTCCGTTTAGGAGAAGACTCGAACATATCGATCGTGTAGGTCTTTGTGAAATCTCTGGAATACCCAATTCCCAAGGTTGCGCCCGGAACTAAACCATTCGTTATCCCAATGGTATCCATCAGTACCACGGTACCATCTAGACCGTGTGTACGGGCAATAACACCGATGTATTCTGAATAGCTGCTCAACCGAGATAGGTTCTTAGTGCCTTGGAACGCGATGCGTGACGGAGACGACGAATTGCCTTTTCCTTGATCTGGCGCACACGCTCACGTGTGAGGTTGAATTTCTCGCCGATTTCTTCAAGGGTCAGTGCTTGTTGGTCGTCTAGGCCGAAGTACAAACGAATGACCTCAGCTTCGCGATCACTGAGTGTATTCAGAACTTGCTGAACCTCAACGCGAAGGGATTCGCGCATCAACTCGCTATCAGGAGGGTGTCTTCACCCTGAACGAAGGGTGCATCTACAGAGAGGTGACGTCCAGAAATCTTAATGGTTTCCGAGATCTCAGCGATTGACATCTCGAGTTGTTCTGCGAGTTCGGCGGCGGTTGGTTCGCGCTCATACTGTTGTTCGAGTTCAGAGAACTTCTTGCCGATCTTGTTAAGCGCGCCAACTCGGTTGAGAGGGAGACGGACGATACGAGATTGCTCTGCGAGAGCCTGCAGAATGGACTGACGAATCCACCAAACTGCATAAGAGATGAACTTAAAGCCACGCGTTTCATCGAAACGCTTTGCAGCCTTGATAAGACCAAGGTTGCCTTCATTGATAAGGTCGCCCAGAGAAAGGCCTTGATTCTGATATTGCTTGGCCACAGACACTACGAATCGGAGGTTAGCCTTAACGAGGCGTTCAAGTGCCATAGAGCCTTCGAACCCACCACGTCTGATCGCCTGAGCAAGCACGATCTCGTCGTTCCCGGTCAAAAGATCAACACGTCCGATCTCTTGAAGGTACTTGTCGAGCGACTGGCTTTCGCGGTTCGTATACTGTTTGGTGATCCTCATGCGCTGACCTCAGTGTTACAGAATTGGGAGCACAGGGGAGACGACAGACGTCCTCCCTTCGTGCAAATCATGACGCAAGTCGTCAAGGGCTGCAAAGTTACTGATCTGACGGGACTTGTACAGCCAATATCACGCGGTATTGAGGCGAAGTAAGGATGGCTTTTGCTGTTTTTACCATCGGATCATACTTCAAGGCCCGAGTTTGACGAACCTCGTCTGTGGCGAATCGCGATCGGATCTCCTGCTCAAGGCGCTCGGTCACGAGTGACTGGTTCTGGAGAATCGCTTTACCAATCTCCCGATCGAGGCTTCTTTCAGCCTGTTCTAGGCTTTTCAGGCTAGCTGTAGACCACCCGCTCGCAAGCGCCTTTTTGCGAGCCATAGCTAGATCGGCTAGGAATGGAGATCGTTTAGATTCCGGCAATCCGTCCACGTATTGAACAAATCGGTCAATAAGCCCCTTATCCACGATGAAGGTGTCCGGAAGCCTGTCGAGATTTGCTGTATACAACGTGGCAAATTGCCCAAACACGTTCTCCTGGTCTAAGTATGCCAATGCAGCGGGTAGGGTAGAATCAGACACGGCCGAATCAGGATCTATGCCATGAAGTTCCCATACTGTCCTGCCAGTTGTCGTCCTAAACACTCTATGTACCGAATCTACTCCGGAGATTCCGCCATTTGGATCCACAACAGGGGCACGTCTCGTTCGATAGTCAATGCGTTGTATGCAGCGTCCCGAGGGTGTGTAATACCGAGATGTGGTCAGTTTTAAGCTAGCATCGTTGGGGAGCGAAACCATCGTTTGCACCAGCCCCTTGCCGTATGAGCGTTTGCCGAGAATCACTCCACGGTCTAGATCTTGGATCGCGCCGGCAACGATCTCGCTGGCGCTAGCACTCCGCTCGTTGATCAGAACGGCAAGTGGAAGTGTTGGTTCAATAGGATCTTCGTTGGAGATATAACTACGATGGTCGCCACCATCTCTACCTTTAGTGCTAACGATAAGGCTTGAGCGCGGGACAAAGAGTTCGACAACATCTACGGCCGCATCAAGGAGTCCGCCCGGATTATCCCGAAGATCAAGGATGAAACCCTTAAGATTGGCCTGATCTTGAAGTTCGCTGAGTGCTTTACGAACAGCCAAGCCAGTGCCACGAGCGAACCTCGCAAGGTGTACGTAACCGATCTGACCGGGCAAGAGCTCCACATGACCCACCGTCTCAACCGGCAGATCTGAACGCGTAACAACGAAATCGAGTGTGTCTAGGCGATCGCCACGCATGACTCGTAAATGGGCAATTGATCCTGCCAGGCCCTTCGTGATTGGGCGCAAGCCTTGAGGCGACATCGTATCCGTTCGAACGGCATCGATCGACATCAATCGATCCCCGATGCGAATGCCAGCTTTCTTCGCCGGACCATTATCCCTGATGTCAATGATAGTCAGGTTGCTGTCTCTCCGACCAACAGAGATACCGAATCCAACATATGAGCCAGTGGATAGCATGTCGATGTCATCTGTCTCATCCACCTTCATATACGTGGAATACGGGTCCAGATGTTTCAACATCGCGTCGATGCCGACTTCAACAAGATCTTGCGGGTCAACTTCATCAACAAAGGTGGTATTCACTTCACGAAACACGGCACCAAAGGACTCGAGAGATCTTGCCAATCGCAAGTAGAACGATGCATCGTCGTTTGCCAAAGGGGCTCCTGTAGCACCCGAAACGATGAGCGTCAATGCTGATATGGTGAGAATGCGTTTCATCCGTTGAGTCTACGTCCGATTTCTTCTGTAAGTGCGTCTGCGTGAATTCGTGTTTGCTGCATGGAGTCGCGTTCGCGCAATGTGACTGTTGAATCAGTGATAGTCTGTCCGTCAATTGTCACACAAAACGGCGTGCCAACTTCGTCTTGGCGCCGATACCGTCTGCCAATCGCACCGCTTGTATCATACTCTACACGAATTGAGCGTTGTAAGTTCCTCATGATGGCGTCTGCAGCCTCCGGCATTCCATCCTTATTCACAAGTGGCAGCACGGCCGCCGTTACAGGAGCCAGGGACGGCTTTAGACGCATTACAGTGCGCGTCTCCGAACCACCATCCACGGTTGGCATTTCCTCTTCAGCGTAAGCGTCGCAGAGCACCGCCAGGAACGTCCGTGTGGCACCGATGGCCGTTTCTATTACGAAGGGTGTATATCGATCCTTTGTGACTGTGTCGACGTACTCGAGCTTCTTCCCGGAAAACTCTTGGTGTTTACCAAGGTCAAAATCTGTACGAGAATGAATGCCCTCAATTTCGCCCCATCCAAAGGGGAATAGGTACTCGATGTCTTCGGCAGCTGCGGCATAGTGAGCCAGTTTCTCATGGGGCTTGCGGTGCAAATGCGTTGGATCGATGCCAATGTGGTTCACGAGCCAATCCCATCGCGCCTGACGCCAGTAATCAAACCATTCGACTTCTGTTCCGGGTTTGACGAAAAACTGCATCTCCATTTGTTCAAATTCACGTGTTCGAAACAAGAAATTCTTCGTGTTGATCTCATTACGGAAACTCTTGCCGATCTGCGCGATGCCAATGCCCTGCGCAGTTTCCGGACGAAGGTAGACGGTGTTCGAGACATCCTCCACCGGACCAACGTACGTCTTGAACATGAGGTTGAAGTTGCGTACCTCAGTCCAGTCCGTTGTTCCCGAAATAGGATCAGGGATCGCATTTGAGACAATGATGGCATGCAGCTCTTCATTTGACGCGGCAGCATGTAATGCGCTTTCAACACGTGTTGCTTGATCCGTCTTGCCCTTTGCGCGCAACCGATTCGCATACTCCTCAATGAGCGTATCAGCACGATGCCTGGCTTTCGACGTTTTATTGTCGATCATCGGATCCGAAAACTGCTGAAGGTGCCCGGATGCCTCCCAGACCCTAGGGTGCATTAAGATCGATGAATCAATGCCAACGATGTCCGGACGGTAAGTCATTTCCTTCCACCACGCGTCCTTGATGTTCCGAAGAAGTTCCACGCCCAACGGGCCAAAATCCCATGCACCGTTGAGCCCACCGTAGATTTCCGATGATTGGTACACGAACCCTTTTCGTTTGCAAAGGGAAAGGATTGCGTCAAGCGTAGTGGGAGAGGCCATTGTGCAGTTCTGGGTAGGGGATAACGTGGTAAAGATACGAACGGCAGATGTTGTGTAAGTTTATAAGACTCGCTTGATTTTTACCAAGAGCCCTCTTCCAGTTTTGGACGTTTCAATGACGATGAATATTCGACCTCAGATCAGAGCTATCGTACTCGTTCTTCTCGTGGGCCTTTTCGTTGCAGATTCGGGGTATGCACAACTCCCATCTGGCAAGGATTATATTTCGATTAGTCCCATACCTGAGATCTCTGGCAAGGCCGGCGATACAGTAACAATCCTTCTCAAAATGAAGATCGATAAGGGTTGGCATACATATGGGGTTAATCCGAAGGTTGGACCGGATGGTTTAGGCCCTGATGCAACCGTGATAACAGTCGGTCCAAAAAGCACATTCAGACTGGCTGGGCGACCAAAAGTGGTAAAAGGTCTTAAGATTCACTATGACAGTACATGGGCAATGGATATCGAAGAGCTCTATGGAAGTGTAGAGTTTAGCGTCCGTGTGATCATCGACAAACGCCTTAAAAAGGGTTCGCAAAAAGCGGAGGTCATGATTAGTGCACAAGTTTGTGACGCTAAGGAATGTTTCCCTTATGAAGATTTCCAAGTTCCGGTAGAAAAGGTGATTGTCACCTCTGAGTTCGTTGGAGACATGAGCGACACGACGGATGGTAATGCGACGGCCGTGACAAAAACGTCGGCTCTGCCGGGAGAACCAACAAAAACATCGATCACCACTGCTGGTCCTGCTAAAGGCGTTACAGAGATCGAGGTTGAGCAACAGAAGGGATTGTGGAGTTTCTTCTTCTATGCCATGGGTATCGGTTTTTTGGCTCTTCTAACGCCATGTGTCTTTCCCATGATCCCAATCACAGTGTCCTTCTTCACGAAGCGACACGAAAAGCAACGTGGTAAGGGGTTTCAAGAGAGCTTACTCTTTGGCCTAGGCATCGTATCAACATTCACGGCCGTTGGGATCCCCTTGTCGGAACTTGGGTATCGGCATGCTGTTTATTGTGCTTGCCTTCAATCTTTTCGGTGCATTTGAGATCCAGGTACCAATTGCCCTCATGAATGCTCTGAACAAGAAGTCCCAGGGCGACGGCAGTGTGTCGATCCTCCTCATGGGACTTACGTTTTCGCTCACCTCGTTTACGTGTACCGTTCCATTCGTGGGTACGCTGCTATTGAGTGCATCGGGAGGTGACTATCTCTATCCGGCTGTTGGAACCCTAGGCTTTGCTACGGCATTTGCTTTGCCATTTGTTGCATTGTCCATGTTCCCTTCACTCTTGGTACGTCTACCTCGTGCAGGGGGCTGGATGAATAATCTCAAGGTCGTAATGGGTTTCCTTGAGATAGCTGCGGCGATCAAGTTTTTCTCGACAGCGGAATTCATTTTCGGTCTTGGACTACTACCACGCGAAGTGTTCCTTTCGATATGGGCAGGCGTGTGTTTCTTGATCGTCTTGTACTTGATCGGCACGTTTGAGATGAAGCTCGACTCGAAGCTCGAAAAAGTAAGTGGGCTCCGTGCGCTCTTTGCTGTGATCTTTGCCACGCTTGGTTTCTGGTTCTTTGCCGGTGTAAATGGGAAGCCCCTTGCCGCAGATCTCGAGGCACTTCTCCCTCCAGAGAATTATCACGAGCTACTCGACGTCATGAATGGCACATCTTCATCGATTGTGCCGTCAGTTTCGTCTGAATCATCTGCAAAACACGACGGACTGGTGTGGCTCAAGAACTTAGATGAAGCAAAGAAAGTTGCTGCGAAGGAAGGCAAGCCGATCTTCATCGACTTCACTGGATTCGCCTGTGTGAATTGCAGACTGATGGAGAAAGAAGTCTTTCCAAAGCCAGATGTCCAAGAGATGTTCAAGAAGTTTGTACTCGTCCAGCTGTACACAGACAAAAAAACAGAGCCGTACATTTCTAATCAGAACATTCTGAAGTCATTTGGGACCGTTGCAAATCCATTGTACGTCTTGCTCAAGAGTGATGGTTCCTATGTTGCTCAGTCCGGCTTTCAGAACCAATACCGACGCGATCCAGCGCCGTTTGTGAGTTTCCTTCAGAAGGCGCTTTGACAGTGAAGATCATTGCCCTTCAACCTGATCGATTCGTAGATTTTATTGGGCTCGTTGTTGCTCTTGCCGAATACGAGAAACTCGATCCGCCACAACCAGATGCAATCGATCGACTACGTGCAGATGCGTTTTCCGACCGACCGAGGTACATGGCCTTTCTGGCTCTTGATGATGCGGATGCAGCGATAGGGTACGCGATTTGTTTCGAGACCTACTCTTCATTTCTCGCCAGACCTACGATGTATCTGGAGGATCTGTTTGTTCTTGCGGACCGCAGGACTCTAGGTGCCGGAGGCGCATTGTTTGACCGCGTTGAGCAATTAGCTCGAAAGAACGGATGTGGTCGAATCGATTGGCAAGTCCTTGACTGGAACATGCTCGCTCGCGACTTCTATTCGAAGCGAAAAGCTGAGTGGATGAACGAATGGTTGCTCTACCGCATCACCTTGTGATGGGCTAGATCATGGCATTTTGACCACCATGTTATCGATCAATCGAGTTCTTCCAAGCCTTACTGCAATGAGCAAGGCAACCTGCTCACCGCTGATGAATAGGTCCTTTGTTTGCAGAGTAGATGCTTCTACAGCAACTGCATAGTCTACGGTAAGCCCAGAAACACTATCAAGTGTCCGTCTCATTGCAGCTTCGATGTTCGCTCTAGAATTCTCGCCGTCAGCCATTTTTTCTGAAGCACCTGTTAATGCTCGATAGATTGCCGTTGCATCCTCGCGATCCTCTGCAGTGAGATACACGTTTCTCGAGCTGCGCGCAAGTC
The DNA here is from genome assembly GCA_026390655.1 of Candidatus Kapaibacterium sp. Taxonomy (GTDB): domain Bacteria; phylum Bacteroidota; class Ignavibacteria; order Kapaibacteriales; family Kapaibacteriaceae; genus UBA10438. The sequence continues at coordinate 16,708 of JAPLFN010000036.1, read as the reverse complement.
CATTATGTTCACGTTGCGTAGGGAGTACAGTCACAGTTACGTTGCGTACATCATCTATCTCAGAAGCGGAGACCATGTGTTCGATGACGAGAGTCTGCTGAAGATCCTTTTGTCCAAAAAATGCCTCGTCGGGATGCATAGCCTCAAACAACCGCGATACGACAGTAGCCACACCATCAAAGTGTGTTGGACGAGAAGCCCCCTCCAAGATCTCTGAGATCTGTGGTATGTGAATGGTGCTTCGAGCGCCGTCAGGATACATTTCCTCTACAGTAGGAGCAAACACAACGGCGCCGCCGGCTTCCGCAACAACTTTTAGGTCGTGATCAAGGTTACGAGGGTATCGTTCGAAATCCTCCGAGGGCCCGAACTGTGTTGGATTCACAAAGATCGAGACGACGACCAATCTGTGCTTTTTGGAGGCAGCACGAATCAGGGATGCGTGACCGTCGTGGAGATATCCCATGGTAGGAATGCAGCCAACCGTTGCACCGCTGGCGCGTGCATCAGCAACGATCTGATGCATCTCGGCTACTGTTCTTACAACTATGATGTCACGTATTGTTCTCACGAATGAACGAAGATATCATGTTCGGCTACATCATCCTCATTTCGATACTTGTTGTTTCGCTCCCAGAGCGTGCTACTACCCAGACCGGGACGCTGGCTAGTGACGAGACCACAGATGTCATTGATCACTCATCATTTGATTCTCTATGGCGAGAATCGGTGGTTAGAGGGAGACTACGGACGGACGGATGTATGAGCGATGCCTATGCTCGATATCGCAACGCTCTGGCAACTGCCGCGCCAAGTGCGTTTCTTCCCAAGGCGGGTACTGCCTTCTGGGTGAATGCCTACCTTGCGTGCCTCATCGAAGTGTTGCACATCCGGACAGGCTACAGAAGCACAGTATGGGACTCGCTATGGCTTACAAGGGACACATTTACTGTTGCCGGACGGCATGTAACCCTGAATGATATGGCAATGGAGGCTGTGAAAACCGCAGGGACAGTAGGAGTACACTCGTGTCTCCCAAGTGGCAGCTCCATCGGAGCCCCCTTTCCGTCGGCGGCCGCCACTGCCAAGACCGTCAGGCGACAGATACGAGATCAATTGAGACGAATCTGCCGTAGTGAACGCTATGTCCTGTATGACCCCGCGGGTAATGTTCTGCAGCTCTCAAGCTTCTTTGAGCCAATTGCCGAAGGTATGAAGGATGAGGCTAAAAGCATTCAGGTGTGGGTACTTGCATTTGTTACCGAGTCGGTTGCAGCCCAAATGGCGATTCACGCATCAACATTAAAAGTTCAGGTTCAGGACCGTATTGAGTCGTGGCGTAAGGCCCGACCTCCATAGATTTGCCCATGTCCATTCCAATCGAACGCACCACATCCGCCCGTCTTGATGCCCCTATGGTGGCCTCTCATGATCTTACCAACGTTCCGGCCGACCACATGTTCATGGCAGAGTATGCCAATGGTGAGTGGAAAAGTGCGCGGATCCACAAATACCAGCCGATCCCTATGGCGCCGCTTGCCTTGGGACTTCATTATGCACAGATCGTGTTTGAAGGCATGAAGGCCTACAAGATGCAGGGTGACAAGATTGGCGTTTTCAGGACTGGCAGGCATCACGAACGATTTAATCGCTCGTTGGTGAGGATGTGCATGCCCGAGGTGCCGCTTCAACTCTTTGCGGATGCAATCCACACCCTGGTAGATGTAGATAAGGATTGGGTGCCACCCGGCCCCGATGCCGCGTATTACATACGCCCCTTCGTGATCGCATCTGAAGAGCGAATGGGATTGAAGTCCGCCGACGAGTTTCTCTTTATGGTTGTTGGTGGGCCATTTCGCCCCCTATATCAAAAGCCTCTGCGAGTGAAAGTTGAGAGAGTGTATACTCGCGCGGCCCATGGTGGAACCGGATTTGCGAAGTGCGCGGGTAATTATGCAGCTGCGATGTATCCTACGAAGCTCGCGCAGCAAGAAGGATTTGATCAGGTCATCTGGACAGATGCCAGAGATCACGCGTTTGTTGAAGAGTCGGGTACAATGAATCTTGCGTTCGTGATCAACGGCGCAGTGGTTACGCCTCCAGTGAGTGATACCATTCTCGATGGCGTAACGCGAGATACGATGCTAACCATTGCGCGAGACCTTGGATTGCAAGTCGAAGAGCGACCGGTCAGCGTCGAAGAGTTGCACGCGGGGCTCAAGTCGGGCACAGTTACCGAAGCGTTCGGGGTTGGTACGGCTGCTTCGATTGCACCGATACAAACGATTTCAGTGGATGGTGAGGATCTTCACTTGTCAATCTCTCCGGACAAGATGATGTTTACGCTTAAGAAGCATCTCGATGATATTCGATACGGGATCATCCCTGATGAAAAGGGCTGGATGAACATCATTGGCGGGGTAGCTACATGAAGGATCGTACATTGAGGAACACTAAAGTCCAGACAATGTTTTTTTTGGCTGTTGTTTCCATGGCAGTGCTTGGAGGATGCGTAAGTACTCCAGTGCTTACTGAAACTGCATGGGCGTTTGTTTCCGTCGGCGGTCAACCGGTTGGCAAAGGCGATTTCTCTACGCAGCAGCCTATGTTTCGATTCCTGCCAGACTCGAGTCAGATCATGGGATATAGTGGGTGCAATCAATTCTCGGGATCCTACACCCAAGTGAAGAACGTTGTAAAAATCGGTCCCCTGATCTCAACAAAGCGAGCTTGCCCAAGTATGGATACAGAGTCAAAGATCTACTCTGCATTCGAAAGAACTACAACGGTAAAAAGAGATGATGAGGTTCTTCGGTTTTACTCTGGTGATACCATTGTAATGGAATGCAAAACATACCCAATCCCGACGAAGGACTGAATAGTAAGTCCGCCCGGACGCTGCCACTTCAATATGTGAAGGGAGTAGGACCGCGCCGAGCCGAAGCCCTCGCGAAAGAAGGGATCGTAACTCCGTACGATGTAGTCATGAACGTGCCTCGTGGATACGTCAATAGAACAGCAGCACCGAGCATATCGGCCCTTTTTGAGCAGTGTAGAGCTCCAGATCTGTGGATCGGTGATGCAGCCCAAGTGGCAAGGGTCTCATCTGAAATCTCTATCGTAGCACTGATTTCAGATGTTCGCCAAAAGACTGTAGGAAAAGGGCGCACAATGCTCGACGTCACGATCTCTGACGGCTCGGCATCGACAGCCCAGATTGTGTTCTGGAATAACATCTCCTACTACAGTAAACTCATTAAAGAAGGGAAGACATTCCTTGTTAGTGGTGTACCGGAGTACGACCCCAAGCGGGGTCAGCTCACGATCCATCATCCAGAGCTAGAAGAGATTGACGCTGATGACGTGGAGCAATATCGTACCGGCGCTACCTTGCCAAAGTATCCCCTAACGCAAGGGCTAAAGGCTGCAGGCGTAACGATGCGCCAGATGCGAACCATCGTTGAGCATGTGTTGGAACAATGTCTTTCTGAGATCACGGAACCATTACCCGCATCTGTGCTTTCTGAACGTTCACTCATGCCAAAGGCAGAAGCACTACGCGAGATACATATGCCTACCTCACTGGCTCATGTCGAGCGTGCCCGATATCGGATGAAGTATGAAGAACTGTTTGTCTTTGAGCTACTCTTGGCCGCCCGCCGTAGGTCGCGACGCAATCCCGAAGCGGGCTTGCCGATGCAGTCGCGGAGCGTTAGCGCAAGAACACTCGTTGAGAGCCTGCCCTATACATTGACGGGAGCGCAACGCCGCGTCATTCGTGAGATCGTTGCCGACATGACGTCCGGACTTCCGATGAATCGGTTGCTGCAAGGTGATGTTGGCTCCGGCAAAACCATAGTGGCCTTGTTGTGCATGCTCAATGCAATCGACAATGGATTTCAGACACTCATTATGGCGCCAACGGAGATCCTCGCTGAGCAACACCTCCATGGTATTCGCCGAATGCTGGGTGACTCAGATGTTCGTGTTGTTCAACTCGTTGGAGGACTCAAAAAGAAGGAACGCAATGAGGCACTTGCATTGATTGCGAGCGGTGAGGCCCATATCGTCGTTGGAACACACGCGCTGTTCGAGAGCGAAGTACAATACCACAAGCTTGGGCTCATTGTCATCGACGAACAACATCGATTTGGTGTAGCGCAGCGCGCGGAGCTGCGCAGAATGGGTCGGGCATCGCATCCTGACGGTCCGCGTACCCCGCATATTCTCGTTATGTCCGCTACACCTATTCCTAGAACTCTTTCCATGACACTCTATGGCGATCTCGATGCATCCGTTATCGATGAAATGCCTGCGAATCGAGTCCCTATTCGAACTTCCGTTGTCTTTGAGTCGCAGCTTGACGGAGTGCATGAGTTCATACGTTCGGAAGTGAAGGCAGGCCGACAAGCCTATGTTGTATACCCTCTCGTAGAAAAAAGTGAAAAGGTTGAGGCAAAAAGCGCGATCGAACACTTCAATCTTTTGCGGGAGACCGTGTTCTCGGATATTCGCGTTGGCCTCCTGCATGGTCAGATGAATTGGGTGGAAAAGGAAGCGACAATGCGGGCCTTTCTTGAACGTGAGTTTGATGTGCTTGTGTCGACGACAGTGATTGAAGTTGGAATTGATGTTTCAAATGCAAGCATCATGCTCGTTGAGAACGCCGAACGATTTGGACTATCGCAGCTTCATCAGCTTAGGGGGCGAGTAGGACGCGGAGCAAACCAGTCCTACTGTTTCCTTGCTACGAAGGATCATTTCCGTTATCTCGTAAATCGCTCGTCGAGCACTGATGATAGGGCGAAGTCTATTGTTCGACTAAAAACCATGGAGGAAACCACTGATGGTTTCCGTATTGCCGAGGTGGATCTTCGTTTGAGGGGTCCGGGTGACGTTCTTGGTGTGCGTCAAAGTGGACTTCCAGAGTTCCGATTTGCAGACCTGGTCACTGATGCGTCCCTTATTGTTGTGACGAGAGGTGATGCCTTTGCTCTGCTGGATTCTGACCCACATTTGAGACTCCCGGAGCACATCAATGTCAAGAACGAGGTGCTTCGTCTATTTGACGGCGTTGGCTTCCTCACTGGCGCGTAAATTGCAAACAATGTCATCTGCACCGTTATATACGACCAGCCACAATGACAACCCTCGTACAGCGTTGTTCAATGTAAGCGAACTCTTTCTCTCTGTTCAGGGTGAAGGAACGCGAGCCGGATTGCCCTGCGTATTCGTGCGTCTACAAGGATGTGCATTACGCTGTGCATGGTGCGATACAGCGTATGCGCTTGATCATCGCGTTATTTCTGTTGAAATGTCCGGGACACAGATCATTGAGCAAATCAAGGAGTTCAGTTGCTCCTTTGTAGAGTTTACCGGTGGAGAGCCCCTTGAACAAGAAGCGGTGGTGCCATTGATGAAACTCTTTTGCGATCTAGGATACACCGTGGCGGTTGAAACCGGTGGACATATCGACATTAGTCCGATCGATCCTCGCGTGGTTTGCATTATTGATGTAAAATGTCCTGATTCAAAAATGTCGTCCAGAAATAGGATGGAGAATCTAGAGGTGCTTCGGTCTCACGATGAGGTGAAGTTTGTGATCGCCTCTAGAGGCGATTACGAATACGCACGTAGCGTTATTCAGAAGTACAATCTTGAGCGGCGTTGTGCAGCCGTATTGATGTCCTGCGTGTTCAACACCATTGAATTCGTCCAGCTTGTCGAATGGATCCTAGAGGACAAGCTCAACGTTCGATTCCAACTCCAGATGCATAAGTTCATTTGGTCTCCAGAGACGAGGGGAGTTTGATGGTTCGACCATTGATGTGGCGTTTTGTGGTAATACTGACCACATCTTTGACCGTAGCGAGTGCGGCAGACGATGAGATCAGTCTGGGTCGGCTCGTTGCACAACCCACGCCCCTTGCGTTGTGTAACACTTCATCGGATGACTACGGGCCGTCCTTTGATCCGATATCGCACTCTCTCGTGTTTACGTCGGAGCGCTCAGGAAAGGCAGCTATCTATCAGTGTTCGATGAAGGAAGGCTCCCTCGCCTCCCCTTTTAGCGGAACGTTTAACAACGACCACGAGCAGCGTGCCTTTATTGCTGTGGCAAAAGATGGTGATGCTGTAGGAATTGCATATCAAGGCTACGAAGAGCAGTCATATCCAGGGATAGTAACCGTCACGCGTGACGATGGGAGGCTTAATCTTGGTCACCCCATAGCAGCCGTAAGTGGCCCCTTCTTTGTGTCTCATCCTGCTATCTCTCCGGATGGAAGCAGGCTTGTATTCACAACTGACCGCGATGGTGGTGAGGGAGGTCTTGATCTTTGGATCTCTGAGCGTCGAGACGATCGTTCGTGGAGTTCGCCAATTAATCTCGGCCGATCCATCAATTCCGAACGTGACGATGTAAGCCCTACCTTCCTCTCGTCCGATACGCTCGTCTTTGCCTCGAATGGGGTGGGAGGCAAAGGAGGTCTAGACATCTTCTACAGCGTATTTCGGAATGGTGCTTGGCAGGAACCCGTGCCTCTCGATTGGCTCAATTCTGAGTTTGATGACAGTGACTGCTTCGTCATGGAGGATGGGTCACAGGTATTTGCCAGCAACCGCCCTGGAGGATCTGGCGGGCTGGACCTGTGGGTTGCAAAAAGAGTTGTGAACGGCGAATAAGAGGCAGCACGCAATCGAGATTGTAACCGTCCGTGAATCCCACGTCTCTCAGTTCATAGTAACACGAAGGTGGGAATATGGACAATCTCCAACGCCGTCAACAGGAGTTCCTCGAACTCTTGAAACCGATTCAGCGTAAACTCGAGTCTTTTTGTTTGAATATGACACGCGACCGAGAAGAGGCGCGCGATCTCATGCAGGACACTATTGTTGTTCTGTGGCAGCATCTTGATACGCTACGAGATCGTTCGGCGTTTAGATCATACGCCTATACCGTTGCTACCAATACCTTTAAGCGCAGATATACGCGCTCAAAGTTCTTCGGTCTGCTGACCGAAGAGCATCACGAAACACTCGCATCACGTGATCACTCACCTGAACAGATCACGGATCATTCCATTCTCCATGACGCACTTCGAGAATTGCCCCATCGCTCTCGCGAAGCATTGGTGCTGTTTGAGATCGCCGACATGTCCATCGCAGAGATTCAAAAGATCCAGGGCGGAACGATCTCATCGATCAAGGTTCGCCTCATGCGAGCCCGACGTATGCTCCAGCATCGACTCGGTGTTTCACCAAATACCCAAGAACAACAGACAATAGGTGTACAATGAACGCACAACAACATGAACCACTCTTCACTGATGACGAGATACTCTCGATGTTAACTCCGTCATCGGCGATTCCTCCTGTTCAAAATACCCTTCGCCCCTTTCTGCAAAGACCTAGTGTGATGGTCAGTGGTGCCGTGCTAGCCGTGGCCGGAGTTGCAACGGTTTATATGATGAATACTGTGGATCCTCAAGTGACTCCCACAGTACCAATTGTGGAGGCTGTTGCTCCACACCAGGAGCCCACTATTCAGTCTCGCTCTGAAGTGGATCGCGTTCAAGAGGTTTCACCTAGAACGCTCATTACCGCTCTCGCAACGTCGAATGACGAGCTTGCTGAGCTTGGGCTGTTCACAAACGCGAGGACAGTATGGTTCGTCGAAGACGGGCAGCGCGTTGCAATCTCTGCTGGCGGAATCTCGCTTAAGCCAACGACAGAAGAGAGTCTAGAAAGGACGCCAATTGCAGTAACGCTCTATGATGATAAGGGGGCGTATGCTTCGTGGTATGATCCGAGTACTGGCGATCCCTCAATGAATGACCTTGTGCCCATCCGAGTGGCTCTACAAACTTACCCGACTCATCTTCATCAGAACGTAGTAGCAATGTTGTGGTTCGCACCAGAGGACGCCAAGCTCATCGAGCCAAAGATCACAGCGTATCAGGAGCATCGAAATGCGGCGGAGGGAATGTACGTCGAGAAACTCTTTCCAAACCCCGTCAGCGGGGATGTGGCAACACTACAGATCTCGTCCACACAGGCCACATCCGCATCGGTCTCGATAATGGATGTTTCCGGGCGTCTCTTAGCAGCAATCGCGAGCACGCAAATGCTTTCTCAGGGAACTACGTCCGTAGTTCTCGATGGTCTGCAGTCGCTTCCCCCAGGAATGGTACTGGTAGTGATAGACCTGCCCCAAGTTGGCTCGCGCCTCGTTCAACGCCTTCTCATTCAACGATAAATAGGGGAGACCATCATGACAAAACTCTTCGCACTCGCCATTACGCTCATCCCCGTCCTTCTCGTTGCGTCGTTCGTCCAGTTGCAACCTGGTCGACGTCAGCAGACTCCAAAGAAAACAGACTCTTTAATGAGCAAGCATTTAGCTCCAAGCACTCGTTTCGGAGTGTTCATTACCGATGGGAACGGCCTACAGACGACCCTTCGCATAACCTCAATGAAGGCAACCACGGACATACGCGGTACTCTCGCAACCACCGCTCTTGAGATCGTTGTACTCACTCCGAATGATCGAATACTCGAAGGTCAGTTCTCATTCCCGATCTCCGACGGTCAAACCGTCTCTCGATTTGCTCTCGATCTGAACGGGAAGCTCCGTGACGCAGTGGTGGTTGACAAATCCAAGGCTCGCGCTACGTTCGAGGCCATAGAACGCAAGGGAGTGGATCCTGCCCTCCTGGAGTGGACGCGCGACAATGCTTTTCGCACTCGTATCTATCCGATCAATCCACGAAGCACACGGCGAATTCTCATCGCCTACGAGCAAGAGCTTACTCAAGGGCCTGACGGTTTGCAGTATACTCTACCAATCGCCGTGGATGACACAGTTGACGCATTCTCTTGGGATGTTGATGTTGCAGCGTTTGGTTCCGTTCCTCAACTTTCAGGAAATAGCACCGAGCAGATCCCATTCTCCAATCGCGGACGTCAGTTCACATCATCTGTTACGCGCACAAAGTTTCTCATCAAGCAGCCATTTGTTATTGACGTGCCAGTAGATCCTGCTGCGCAGGTAGTAACCGTTAATGAACAAGGCAGCGAGACATTTGCGTCCGTTGTTGTGGCTGGTCCGCAAACAACGCAGCAGGCCGTCCCTCGCCCCTTACCGAAGTCTATCACGATTGCTTGGGATGCTTCGCTCTCTGGTGATACACGCGACCACGAGAAGGAGCTCGTGTTTTTTGATGCCTATTTCGCACGTAATCGTGATGTTGAGGTGAACCTCCACGTGTTTGCACATGAGATGATACGCGAGCAACGTTTTTCTGTGCTTAATGGACGCTGGGACGATCTGCGAAGGGTCTTGACGAATCTTACATATGATGGCGCGACCCAGCTTGGAGCTGTACCGTTCAATCGATTCCCAGGTGAACTCACCTTTCTCGTGTCTGATGGCCTGAGCACCTTTGGTCTGCATAAACCCGAGATGGGAACGACCCCTGTTATCGGGATCGTTTCTAGTACACTAGCCGACATCGATCTCCTTCGTTTCCTTTGCACGAGCTCTGGGGGCCGTGTGTATGATCTTCGTGTGACGTCGGTCGAAGATGCGTTGTCATCCATCTTCACCTCGAGAGTGATGCTGGCTTCTGTTCGAGTGGTAGAGGGTGAAATGGAAACGATCTACCCTACCGCATCGGTTGAAGCAGGTTTATGTACCACGATCGTTGGGAAGCTCAAGAGTGCATCTGCTTCACTTGAATTGACGTACACGCTGAATGGTGCCATCATCGATCGTCGTTCGGTTGTGATCAATGCTACAGAGCATCGTGTGGAAGGCCAAACAGCGGCCCGGCAGTGGGCACAACAAGAACTCAAGACCATGGCCGGTGACCGCAGAGCTCGTGCAAAGGATATCACACAACTCGGCATGCGCTTTGGGATCGTTACACCAGGTACATCACTTCTCGTACTCGAGACCCTCAATGACTACGTTCAATATGATATTCAGCCCCCTGCAAGCGAGCCACAGCTCTTGGCTCAATGGCGAGAGCAGAAGAGTTCAAGACCTACGATCGTTCCAGAGAGTCCAGAGAGCCGACTAGGATATTTAACGGGCTTGGTGAATGCATGGAAAACGTGGTACGATGCATCACACGATTCGAAACCAGTTCCTGCGTTGGCAAAGGGCGCTCAAGGACCTCTTGCCGCGCCTATGCGGAGTCGAATGCGTGTTAGTGAAACTGAAGAAGTGAACGTGCAAAGTTTTAGCGGTGGAGTTGGTTCTGTTGCTCGGCTATCGGCTGTCTCGGATGATGCCGTTGCTCCAGCTGCGCCGTCGCCTGCGCACAACAGCATCGCAAGAGAAGAGCCATCAACCTCAGGTGGTGACATCATTCGAGTTGCTCCGATTAACCGGGACGCGTGGATAGGGGCTCTAAAGGCATGTACCAAGGAATCGATCTATTCTTGGTACCTGGACAACAGAGGGAAGTACCGCCTCAACACTGGATTCTTTCTCGACGTATCCGATGCCCTTCGTGAAAAGGGGCTCCGTAGCGAAGCACTGCGCGTCTTGACGAACCTGGCAGAGCTCGAAGGTGAGAATCACCAGATGATGAGGATCCTGGCGCGAAGGCTTCTACAACTTGACCAGCCAGCGTATGCGATAGATGTCTTCACTGATGTTCGCGAGATTCGTGATGAAGAACCGCAGTCGTATCGTGATTTGGCTCTCGCATTAGATGCGGCAGGTAAACATCAACAGGCTGTTGACCTGCTCTATAGCATGGCGTTGCGCAAATGGGACACTCGTTTCCCTGAGGTGGAGCTTATAGCTCTTAACGAGATGAATCACATTATTGGGAAGTATGCGAGTTCGGTAAACGTTTCAGCAATCCCTGCCGTATTGCGATACTCTGTAGCGTCAGACATTCGAGTGGTGATGGACTGGGATTCTGATAACTGTGACATAGACCTTTGGGTGCTCGATCCGAACAAGGAGAAATGCTACTATGGTCATAGATTCACCGGGTCGGGAGGAAGACTATCTTCCGATCTAACTGGTGGATACGGTCCAGAAGAGTTCATGCAGAAAAAGGCTACAAAGGGAACGTTTGCCATACAGGCCAACTACTTCGGAGACCGACAACAGAGGCTGGCGGGCCCTACTACCATACAGGTGACCGTGTATCGCAACTACGGAATGGTGGGAGAGCAAAAAATCAGCACCACGGTAAGGCTCTCCGGCAAGGCACAAGTTGTAGATCTGGCGACTCTAGTCATCAATTGATCATATGTATAAAAAAAGGGCTCGCAGTTACCTGCGAGCCCTTTTGAGTGCTTTGATGAACTTGATCTGTTACTGCACGACGTTTAGGCGAACAACTGTCTGACGCAAGCCTGGAACTCCAGTAGCAGGAAGTGGGGGCGCATTGATCACCTTGGCGTCCTGCACAATCTTCAGAGTGCCATATCCATTGGCAAACCAATACGTGCGCACCAAGCTAATTGGCACCGCAGTGGCCAAGCCACCCGGAGAAAATGCTACGTAGATCGTGGCGTTCAGGTTAATGGCCGATTTTGTTGCCGTGATGCTTGCCCCATTTACCATCAGGACCTCTGTTCCATTTTTTGAACCTGTGAAGTTCAACTTTGCAGAGAGATAATAAGTCGGGCCAGTGGGGCCAGCCTTCAGTTCGAACTCTGGTACGGTGTCATTTAGAGCGGTCCATGAAGTCAAAGCCTCATCAAACGTCGTCACCCACTTCGTGCCTAGGTTCACTGTTGCTCCGAGGATTGTGAACTCCACAGGATAATACTCGTTGACCTTGGTGCCTTCTTGCGCAACGAACGTTGTATCAACTGGCACTCCGCCCACAAAGACATAAGAAGTTGCGGCCGACTTACCTGCTATCGTTTGCGTGCCATTTGCAGCCGTACTGTCGCGCGGCAACAGTGAGTCCGCTGTTACGCCCGCATTGGTGATCTTCACATATACATTGTCGTGGATGTAGTATGAGCCAGCCTTTGAAACAACATATACACCTGTAGGGGAAGGGTTTGTTGTGGTTTCGCTGCAGGCTGAAAGGATCAGAGTAGCAAACGCACCAAGCAGCAGAAAACGGAACATGTAATCTCTCTCCGGCGGATAGACCGCGACGTCGGTAAAAAAATGGCGGAGGGCGAGGGACTCGAACCCCCACAGGCGCAAACCCGGCTGTTTTCAAGACAGCTGCAATACCATTATGCGAGCCCTCCAGGGGCAAATCTACGGAAGGTTAGGATTTTGATTGCAAGACTATTCGAAGACAATGTCAGATTCAGCAGAACTTGGCCATGGTTCGTAGTCCTTGGCATGAAGTCCGAGGAAATCCAAAACTGTGCCCGCGAACAATTGATCTTTTAGCGCCGGAGAAAGATCCTGCATATCGGAGATAAACTTTCCGTGTTCAAGGTCGCCCAGCGGAAAAGGGTAATCCGTTCCGTATGCAATCTTTTCAGGCCCCATTAGAGCTAGGAGAAATCGCAGAGCATCTGCATTGTGAGTTATGGAGTCCACCCAGAAGCGTCCGACGTATTCTTTCGGGTCATGAACCACGTTTACGTTGCACAGATCCGGTCGTGCATGATAACCGTGAGAGATTCGCCCCAGCGTAAAGGGGAAGGAGCCCCCTGCGTGAGAAAACATCACACGAAGCTTCGGAAACGCATCAAACACACCACCGAAAATCATGGACGTAACTGAAAGCGTTGTTTCGGCTGGCATACCAACGAGCCACTGTTGGAAGTACTTTTTTGTCCGATCCGAACCCATCATTTCCCATGGGTGTACAAAGATCGCTGCGCCTAGTTCCTCGGCTGCTTCCCAGAATGGGAAAAGAGACTTGTCATCAAGGTTCATTCCATTGATATTCGTCCCGATCTCGATGCCAGGGAATCCGAGCTCTCCGACACATCTCTTCATTTCCGATATGGCAAGATCAATGTCCTGCATTGGTAACGTGCCGAGTCCGATAAATCTACGTGGATGATCTCCCACTACCCCTGCCAAGTGGTCATTGAGAAATTGAGTCCAGTACAAGGCATCGGCTGGCTGGGCCCAATAGGAGAACAGCACGGGTACCGTACAAAGCACCATTGCATCCACGTTGTTGGCGTCCATGTCGCGCAGGATGGCGAGGGGGTTCCAACAATTTTCATCGATGTCTCTAAAGAACGTCCCATCGTCACCCATCATGCGGGCTTTCCCGGGTGCGTAGTGATCAAGCTCTATGAAACCGCCATAGCCAAACTTGTCCTTCAGTGAAGGCCAGCGTTCGGGGAGGATGTGTGCATGACAGTCTACTTTAAGCATGGTTAGCTCTTGACAGGGGGCTGGATAACAGTTCCGCATCTACTGCACGTGCGGTGATCCATATCAGCCCAGAATCGTTCAAACACTGGAGGTAACTGTGTAACGATGTCAGTAAGGGGCATGAACTCCTCATAGAGCTTTGTCCCGCAGTTCTCGCAGAACCACATGAACGCGTCAAGCTCCTCTGTTTCGCGCTTGCGTTCGATGACGAGTCCAACAGTGTTCGCCGGACGTTGCGGAGAGTGCGGAGTTCGTGGCGGCAGAAGAAAGATGTCGCCCTGTTTTATATGGATATCTCTCGGCTGACCCTCATCGATGATCTTCACTATAACGTCGCCTTCTATCTGGTAGAAGAACTCCTCGCCTTCATTGTAATGATAATCTTTTCGGGAGTTAGGCCCGCCCACGATCATCACAATGAAATCGGTGTCTTCGTACACTTTTGCATTGCCCACAGGGGGCTTCAGCAGGTGACGGTGTTCTTCGATCCAGGTCTGAAGATGAAAAGCTGGGCGGATTGCCATCAAAGGTCCTCTTCCACGTGGTAGATTCGCGAATCACAAAAGTACAAGGAACGCAATGGAACTCTCACTTGTAGGTAAACGAGCCCTCGTCTGTGGAGGCTCACAGGGTATCGGCAGGGCTGCGGCTCAGGAACTTGCCCGCAATGGGGCATCCGTCACAATCGTTGCTCGGAACCCCGAGATCCTACAGGAGGCACTTGAAAGCTTGCATGTACATGGCGGTCAGCGACATAATGCGATCTCCGCTGACATGAGCGACGAGGTAGAGTTGTTAACACAAGTGAAGAACCATGTGGAAAGTCATGGCATTATCCACATCCTTGTGAATAACACAGCGGGGCCAGCAGGCGGATCCCTTGTGGATAGTCCTGTGGAAAGCCTAGTTCAAGCCTTTTCAAATCATATCCTTGTAGCTCATCAGCTCACAAAGGTTCTTGTGCCGGGCATGACACTTGAGCGATACGGTAGGGTAATCAACATCATATCCACATCTGTTAAGCAACCTATCGAGGGTCTGGGAGTAAGTAACACGATCCGTGGGGCGATGGCCAGTTGGTCGAAGACCATGGCGAACGAACTGGCCGGACGAGGAATCACTGTTAACAACGTCTTGCCTGGCGCAACCGAGACCGATAGGCTAACGTCGATCATTACTCGGAATGCCATCAATCAAGGGCGTTCGCAGGACGACGTCAGGTCTTCGATGATGAGCGAAATCCCCATGGGACGCTTCGCCAAACCGGAAGAAATCGCTAATGCAGTGGGCTTTCTAGCCTCTCCGGCCGCATCGTACATCACTGGTACAAGCATCCTCGTGGACGGGGGACGAACGAGGTCTCTCAGCTGATTTTTCAAAGATGTCCACTCGGTGTGGATAACCTGTTTACAACCCCGAGTTTATTCCTTCATATTGCTATTGCTTATTGTACCGTCGCGTATTACATTTGCGGAGGTCGTAACTCCTTGTAGAGCGCAGAGATATCGGGGAGCAAGGCAGGCTGAAATCAGGCCGAAAAAAGGCGATCAGGGTGCGGTTAACCACATGTGTGAATAACTCGACCGAGTTTTCCACAAACGGAGGGCGATTGTGGCGAAGAAGGGACGTGATGCAATGAAGCAAAACGGTGACCGCAGGTCATCGGGGCTCGTCATCACCATACTAGGGGTAGTTTTCCTTGGCTTCATGGCCACCCAATGGCACGAACGTCAGCATATCACGCAGGTGAATGTAGTGGGAGCAACCGGACTTAGCCGAATTGCCGTTCAACACGCAGTGGATACGCTTAAGAATAAAAATCTCAAGACCTTAACGCTCGCTGACGTGAGATTGTGTGTAGAGTGCATTCCACTTTACCGGTGTACGAGAGATAACTGTCGATGTTGAAGAGAGGCTCCCTGTAGCGCATGTTGTTCGCGCGGACGGGACATTGCGATACGTTGATGCCATGGGAGTAGTTCTTCCAAACGCTGTTGAACGTACTGCACACAATGTTCCTGTGTTACAGGCAATGGATGGAACAGAGCTAATTGCGACTGATGTGCAACACATCGTGAGTGTGTTGATAGCCGGCTCTAGGACATTGAATCCGATGTTGTATCAGGCGATCTCTGAAGTCCGCTTCGATCGGCGCACGCGCTGTGTAGAGATTGTGACGGACGACACAACGTGGCGGCTTGGTGTAATGGATGCAACGCGCGCTACTCTAGCATTTGCGGACATGAATGTGTTTTGGGGCGAGACGTCACAGAAACTGGACATGGCCACCATTACTGGTGTTGACCTTCGCTGGCACAATCAAGTTGTCCTGGTGCGCGCATCATGAGCACACCTGAGATCCATGTTGGCCTTGATATTGGCACAACGAAGGTATGCGTTGTTGTCACTGCATTTGATCCGTCAAAGAATGTGACAGAGGTACTCGGTACCGGCACCGCCGAGTGTGACGGACTTAAACGTGGTGTAGTGACAAACATCAATAAGACCGCTGAAGCCATAAAATCAGCGATCGATAAGGCAGAACAGCAAAGCGGTTATAAACTCGCGCGTGTTGTTGTTGGTGTAAGCGGTGAGCATGTGTCCACGTTTACCACTCGTGGTATCGTAACAACAAGAACATCAGAGATCTCAGAAGAGGACGTTCAAAGACTGCACCACGAACTCAGTCAGGTGCACGTTACTCCTGATAGACGCATCCTACATGTGATCGCGCAAGACTACATCATTGATGGTCAAGATGGGATCTCTGATCCTTTAGGCATGAGTGGACGTCGACTCGAAGCGAATGCTCTCGTTATCACTGCATCAGCCTCGGCGATTGAGAATGTCTACAAGTGTGCCGAGCGTGCAGGCCTTCATGTCGATGCAGTTGTTTTGCAGAGCATCGCTAGTTCACAAGCAGTGTTGGATGATGCTGAGCGTGAGGTTGGAGTTGCGCTGGTGGATATCGGTGGTGGCACCACTGATCTCGCCATCTACAAGGATAACGTTCTTCGATCTGTAAGTGTGATCGGTCTTGCGGGCCAACGCGTAACAGACGATATCGTTACGGTCTTGGGAATTCGCAACAACGATGCCGAGCAGATCAAGGTTGACCACGGTCATGCGATCTCCGACAGCATCCTACGCGATGAGCATTTTCAAGTTCCCGGTGTCGGTGGCCGCAGACCTACAGAATTGTCAAAGACAATTTTGTGTCAGGTGATCGAACCACGCATGGAAGAGATCTTTGAGTTTGTTCTTCAGCGGATCCATGATTCGGGATTAGCACATCAACTTGCGGCAGGGATCGTGATAACGGGAGGATGTTCAGATCTGCGTGGAGCCGACATGTTGGCACAACGCACATTTAGA
>JAPLFN010000032.1:12058-15981 GCA_026390655.1 Candidatus Kapaibacterium sp. | reverse complement strand
CCCGCGGCTGCAGCGGCTGCAGCGTTTGGATCCACCCAGACCGGGTCATCCTGCAGATTAGTAAAGAACCCATTCACATTACATGCTGTGAGAAACACAGCAGCACCAACCAACAACCCAACAAAGAGAATACGGGAACCAAACTTCTGCATGTGCTCCAACCTCATCAATAGGTGTTCTGTTCGCGGTCCAATTCAACAAAGTTACGAGGAGCTGAGGACGTGCAAAAACTTTCAGGTGGGTGTGCAGACTTTATTATTTGGCCTGGAACCATTTTGCAGTTTCTTGAATTCCCTCTTTGAGCGACGTGGAGGGCCGCCACTGGGTCGCCTCTGTGAACGCCTTATGAGACCCGCGTGTTCTTGCCGGATCCCCGGCCTTTGCCGGACCATACACCACCTTGGAATCAGTGCCCAGCGTCTCTCGTAGCATATCTACGACTTCATTGACGCTTGCCTTTGAGTCGCTGCAAACGTGGTAAATTCCCTGTGGTCTGGCGATCAGGGCTGCCCTATTTGCACAGGCCACATCGTAAACATGGAGATAATCTCGCTCCTGTAATCCGTCACCATGGATAGTGGGGATAGCCCCTTGCAGAAACTTTTCTAAGAAAATGGCGATCACGCCTGACTCCCCGTTTGGGTTTTGCCGGGGACCGTACACGTTTGTATAGCGAAGGATCGTTACGCTCAGACCGTGGACAAGGCGTTCGTATTCGGCATAGAGTTCCATTGCCCTTTTTGAGACTCCGTAAGGGGCTATAGGGCGCACAGGATGATCTTCCGTGGCTGGCAGGTCAACAAACTCGCCCAAAACTGCCGTCGTTGATGCTAGGATCACGTGTTGCACACCAGACCGACGAGCAGCCTCGAGTAGGCGCAAGGAGCCGATGATGTTCACCGAGGCATCATGGACAGGCTTTTCTACGCTCACGCGCAGTTCCATATGTGCCGCGTGATGGTTGATCACATCGAAGTGTTCGTTGAAGATGAACTGGACAAACTCGTCGCTATTAACGTCGAGATTCTCAAACCGTGCACCGTTTGGAACGTTCTGCAGCTTCCCCATCGACAGGTCATCAACGATCACAACCTCGTGACCATCCTCGAGGTACGTCTCTGCAATGTGCGAACCGATGAATCCGGCTCCGCCTGTTACGAGGATCTTCATAATGCCCTTGCCGCGATATCCGTTCTGTTGACCTTTGACGCGTACGAGATCTTTGCACACGCATCATAGGCACGAGCAACAGCATTCTTCAATGTGTCGGCCGTGGCTGTCACACCCAGCACCCTACCACCATTGGTAACCACAGAGTCGCCAGTACGCGTTGTGCCGGCATGATACACCGTCACGTGCGGATCTGCTTCTGCTTCATCAATACCGGCGATGGGGAGCCCCTTCTCATAGTCTTCGGGATATCCTTTTGAAGCAAGAACAACATTGCAGGCAAAGCCCATGGCTACTTTGCGAATGGTTGCGGCATCGATAGCCCCACGTGCTGCTGAGGCGAACAGGGCGGCAACATCAGCATCGAGGACACTCATGACAGCCTGTGTTTCTGGGTCGCCAAAGCGTGCATTGAATTCAACAACATGCACCTCATCGCCATCGATCATCAGTCCAACGAACAGACATCCTACAAAGGGGCTTCCCTCTTCCCTCATGCCATCGAGCACTGGTTTAATGATACGGGTACGAACAGTTGCCATGATATCTGCAGAAACGATTGCAGCAGGGGCATAGGCTCCCATTCCGCCGGTATTCTTTCCGGTGTCGCCATCACCAATGCGTTTGTGATCCTGGGCCGGAGCGAGTACGACAAAATCACGGCCATCGCAGATCGCAAACACACTTGCTTCTTCACCCGTAAGAAAGCCTTCTATCACAATGCCATCGTTGCCAAATGCACCGTCGAACATATCGTTCACAGCGATCAACGCCTCATCGCGCGTAGTTGCAACAACAACACCCTTACCTGCGGCGAGACCATCGTACTTGATCACCACCGGTAGTACGTGAATGCGTACGTGGTCAAGCGCAGCCGCGCGTTCCTTGGGGGAGAACCGACGGAATGGTGCTGTTGGTATATGGTGCTTCAGCATAAAGTCTTTGCTGAAGCCCTTTGACGTTTCCAATTGTGCAGCTGCTTGAGAGGGACCAAAGACGTCGATGTTTTCATCGCGGAGGAAGTCGGCCAAGCCTTCTGCGAGTGGACCTTCCGGACCGATCACAACCAGCGAAACATCATTCTTCAGGCAGAACTTTGCTACTGCTTCGTGGTCGGCCACATTCACCTTCACACATTCCGCCTCGCGTTCAATCCCCGGATTCCCCGGTGCTGCCCAGAGTTTTTCACATGATGTAGAAGCAACAAGTGCCTTTGCGAGTGCATGTTCTCGTCCACCCGATCCGATAAGTAGTATGCGTTCCATAACGGCAAAGGTACGGAAGAGCATGGCGAAAGGGGGTGCCGGTTCATGTAACTGGGTTAGATCAATGCTACATTTGTCCCATGATCTTCACTCGCCCTCTCTTTGATTCTTGTTTCTTCTTCGCACTTGTACTGTGTGGAGCTGGCTTGCCCCTTATCGCTTCAACGCTAAATGTTGGTGCAGGCAAGACCTATCCAACCATCCAGTCGGCTATACTCCAGGCACAGCCGGGTGATACGGTGCTCATCCATCCTGGCACGTACGCCACGTCCACCTACATCGTTGAGAAGAACGGTACTGTTGACATGCCCATTGTTGTGAGGGGCACCAACATCGCAACGGTGATTGTGGACGGGCCTGCATCGTCCATACAGTTTGTGGACTGTTCGCACTTCATTGTTGAGAACTTCACGTTGCGACGTCAAAAGGGCAACGGATTATTCTTTGACGATGCAGGAACGATCGAAACACCATCGCGCAACATCACGGTTCGCAATATGGTGTTTGAGGATATGGAGGGGGCTTCCAACGTCAACACAAACTTTCTGAAGATGGCTGGAGTGGACGGCTTCCTCATCGAGAACTGTCAATTCGATCGCGGTCCGGTAAAAAGCCTGTGCATAGATCTCGTTGGCTGTCACGACGGTGTGATTCGCGGGTGCATGCATCGCGGAACAACGGATGGTGGTGTTCAAGCGAAGGGTGGCTCACGAAATATTGAGATCGTAGCAAACACATTTGATAACTGCGGCGACAGAGGGATCAATGTTGGTGGTTCCACCGGACTCCCCTTCTTCCGTCCGGCAGATGCCACATTTGAAGCAGCAGAGATCCGCATATACGCAAATACTTTCGTGGGTGGCAGAGCGAGTATTGCATTTGCGGGTGCCGTTCGCTGTATGGTTGTAAACAACACCATCGTTGACCCAACATCATGGCCGTTTCGTATTCTTCAAGAGAGCGTTGATGCGTCGCGCTTTGAACCCTGTGGCAACAACATCATTCAGAACAACATCATCGTCTTTCGTAACACACTGAATGCACATTTCAATGTCGGGCCCAACACTGCGCCTGAAACATTTACCGTATCGCACAACCTGTGGTACAACTCAGACATGCCTTCGCGCTCAAACGAGAACATTGCGCCGGTGATTGAAACCATGTCGGTCTACGGTCAAGATCCACTCTTCACAAACAAGACCGCAGATCTCACATTACGCGTGTTAAGTCCAGCAATTGGCAAAGGCTCAAGCGTCAACGCTCCACTCCGCGATAAGGCTGGCAAGAACTTTGCCTCGCCCCCTAGCATCGGAGCATATGAAGGGGCTGCCCCAACATCCGTATTCGATGATCGCCGTACCACCGAACAATGCATCACCCGCACCGCAACCGGCTTCAATGTTCGTCTCCCCATCAACCGTCAACACCTTTCATGCGCCCTCTACGACCTACGTGGCAGACTCATCCAACGGTTTGTGTTTGAAGGGG
>JAPLFN010000032.1:0-11976 GCA_026390655.1 Candidatus Kapaibacterium sp. | reverse complement strand
TTTCGCCCGATGCGTTATCCTCTTTTTCTTGCGCTATCAGCAACCGCAATTTTAATCGTTGGATGTCAGCCCGACTTCCTAACATATAACAACCTCCACAAGTTGCAGAAGGGTATGACGCGCGCGCAGGTGTTGGAGGAGTTACCAAAGAGTCCAACGAACACAAGGTCTTTATCAGCTGATGGACATTCGTACACCATTGACGACTTTCCCTTGCAGACTGCCCAGGCCAAGTCAAAGACGCAAAACTACAATGGCTATACGGGTGTGACGACCACTACGAGAACCACAACCGACTACACAAACATCTTCCTGTGTCTCTTCGAAAACGGTCGACTACGATATTGGGGTATGATCGGAGACTTCTCGAAGACCGAAGACGTGCAAATGCAGAGCGTGGCCCCTTCCATCTACAATACCTACATCAGGGATGCCCCATGACCAAGATCTTTCGCATATGGATTGTATTGGGAATAGCAAGCACGTTGATTGTATCGTGTTCATCTTTCAACGTTGCGGATGCAAACAAATTCCAGAAGGGTATGTCGCCGGAGCAGGTTGAAGGCATAGCATCAAACGGGCCCAAGAAAACCGTCACATTCAAACTTCCAGCCGAATCAACCTCTACCTTTACTGCATTGGTCTTCGACCTTTCGATCGGTTCTGCCAGTGCCGACTACTTCGCGGTTTTTGAGAACAACAAACTCTTGTATTGGGGTCACCCTTACGAATTCAACCGTTACCCCGATTCCCGGATGAATGCCATAGGCAAGGCGGCTGTAGAGGCAGCGGACTAATATGGAGATCACCGTAACATCACTCGTGAAATCATCCATCGAACGCGTGTGGGAGTGCAGGACCGTGCCTGAGCACATCATACATTGGAACGCAGCGTCCGATGATTGGCATTGTCCGGCAGCGGTCAATGACCTACGTGTAGGAGGAAGATTCTGCTACACCATGGCTGCTCGTGATGGGAGCGTCTCATTTGATTTTGAAGGCGAGTACACCGACGTAGATGTCCACCAACGCATTTGTTATTCCTTAGGTGATGCAAGGCGCATTGAGATTTGTTTCACCTCAACCCCCGACGGCATTCTGATATCCGAGACATTCGATTCCGAGAACGTCAATTCTGCAGACCTCCAACGCGCCGGGTGGCAGGCTATTCTTGATCGGTTTGCGCGGTATGTGGTTGGGTGAGCGGTCGCGCTGGCCGTTGAGCATTTTACGTTGAATTAGACGTTGCCGAAACGTATATCGGCCGTGATGAGTGCTGGGATTCCATAGCTCACCCCCTGCCCCCTCTCTCACGCTTCGCTAGAGAGGGGGTGCCGGTACATGAATGTATTGGTCGTTATGACCTAGTTACGTTGTTTCGTAACACCACTTATCGCCTAGTTTATTCAGAGCCCGGCATAGGCTCTTGAGTTTTCTCTTAACACATGCCTAGCCGACAGGGCCAGATGGCATGAAGAAATACGCCGTAGTGGAAGGAAGTGCGGCCTGATGAGGATGTGGACACGTGGCGCATGGCCAAACGCATCAGTCGTGCGATACTTGCGAACATTGCGAGAGGAATGAAATTGAATTCTGGCGAGTTCCCTACCGCTCGCTTCTGGTAAAGCTCTAGAAGATGAAGATCGAGTTCGGGCTTTTCGAGAGAATTAGTCGATATTCGAAAGCAGTCGTCATGTTCTATGGGAAGATCAGACAACGTTTTTTCATTTAGGTTTCAAACGAACATGAGTGCTTTTGATGAGTTAGTCAGTGAAATGATCAAGGGTCGCAATTCTCCTTTGTCGGATAGCAGAGAAGTACGCGATCTCTTGGGCCGAGTTTATGACGAGAGGTGCCATAAGGCCAGTCATTACCGTGATGCCTATCAGACGCGTTCGAATCTGCAGTCGAAAGAGGACTCGGCTTCATACGCAGGGTGGATTACTTCTAACAATCCTACGTCCGGACCATATCAGGGGACTTCATTCGTGTGGTTCCCTGGGAACGAAGGTAGTGTTGCTGTGCTTGTTGTGGGCACTGACGGGTTTGGCTCAGACGCGCAGATTCTTGGTCGACCAGGTCATCGGCGGCGACTTAAGGCACTCTCACGAATACACAATGGCAAGATTTGGGTAAAGCCAGATCTTCTTGACATTGAGACTGACGTTCCGTCCATTGTTAGTTCTTCCTGGCCAGAGATTGCTGCCGCACTAAAATCCTATTCACGGGTTATCTATGCTGCAACTGTTGTAAGCGATGAAAGCGATGGGGATCGTGTTGCGGATTTGTTGGATCTCTTCTTTGATGAGCACAACACACCTTTTACAGGGGCAGCGAAGGACCGATGGAATGCTCGAACGAATGATATTGCCGGTGCGATCTTTCCAACTTGGACTGAATCTGATGTGCAGTTGCTTCTACGCGAGCGCCGATTCGTTGTATTAGAAGGACCACCTGGAACAGGAAAAACGCGCATGGCGTGGAATATTGCTTCTGGGTTCCCCTCCTCAACTCGCATACAGTTCCATCCGGCCCGAACCTACGAGGATTTCGTCGTTGGTCTCTTTCCTAAACCTTCTGAGGGTGGATTGGCATTTGAAGTCCGACCCGGTGACCTTCTAAAGGCCAATCTCGCTGCTGCACGTGAAGAGCATGTTCTTGTGATCGACGAAATCAATCGGGCAGATCTGGGACGTGTTCTTGGCGAATCTATCGTTCTATTTGAATCCGGAGAAGCAGATCGGTCGGTACGACTTCCACATACCCCCAGCGGATTCCCTGAAATGTTTTCACTCAGTCCAAACCTTAGCGTGCTTGCAACTCGTAATACAGCCGACCGATCTATAGCTCGGATGGATGTTGCAATACGGCGTCGTTTTGCCTTTGTCGACGTATGGCCTGACTTGAATGTTGTTGTCAATGAAGGTGTTGATATTGCCAAAGCGCTTTTCACTGATACTCTGCAAACGTTTACTGAGTTTGCAGATGACGAGACGCTTCGGCTCGTGCCTGGTCATGCCTACTTTCTTGATCCGCGTACAAACCTGCCCCTAGAAGAACGAGTTCGTCGCGTCAAGAGTCGGCTGCGGCTTGAATTCTTGCCGTTGCTCCGCGACTATCTTGATGAGAGAATGTGTGGAAGTGCAACTGAATCGATCGCTGGATTAGCTGACCGAGTAGAAGCTAGGTTAATGGATCCCTCATGAAGAAAAAGGGTCAGAAGCCATTAAGAGGCCTTCTTGCAATTACTAATACACGACCACTGAAGACTACAGTCGACCGAGGTCATCGTATTCGGATCAACGCAAGAGATATCGGAGCATCTGGTGAACATTGGATTGAACCGTTTCTTGAAGCAAATCGCGTCTTGTTGAAACGATTAGACGTTACAACAGAGGTTGATTCGCGTCATGGAGAGTACTATGTCAATCTGATTCCTGGATCGCGTGTTGGTGCTGTGCCTGTCTTGTCTCCTTCGACCCGACGGGTATGCTTTGGACTGTTGATTGAGCCGCGATTCCATTGGAGTGGATTAGGCGCTGTGCTAGGAGATATCGGCTTTAGCGTTGAGGCCTCGATTGGAGGAACACCACTTGTTCCCGGCTCGGCGCGCGAAGTACCAGCATGGCTATTAGCAGCACCCGTGATACGACGCATTGAGGGATTCATGCGGCATCGAAGGCGCGGTTTCATCGAGGTAGAAGAGATTCGACAAAGTCCACGTGGCAGAATCGACTGGCCCCAATGGGCACGGACCGATGTTCCAACTGGGCAATGGGCTTCTCTTCCTTGCAGGTATACGGAGCCAAGTGATGATCCAGTGCTCATGGCTGCCGTTCGATGGACCCTTGGTCGACTCGATGACCAGCTATCATTCTATGGCGAAACATTAACGGCACAGCTGTTACGCAATCGCATCTCGGACCTACGTTCACAAGTTGGTTCTGGTACAACAAAGCGTCCTTCAAATGATTTTCGGGTCGGCGACAATTCCTGGGTCAAAGAAGCTACGCAAGCCATGGGCTGGGTAGCGGATGAACGGGGGCTTGGTGGCTCGAGAGTCTTAGACGGCTTAAGTTGGGACCTCCCAATTGACGAGGTGTGGGAGGCTTGGGTAGATGCATTCATCGCAGACTTAGCGCCACGCTGTGGACTGACATCAATTCGTCGTGGGAATACGTCCCGGCGCCTCAATTGGTCAACAAGTACTTCATCGATGCGCATGCTGAAGCCTGACAGCGGAATGCGAGGAACAAACCATGCGGTGTGGATAGACGCGAAGTACAAATTCCATTTAGATCATATATCGTCTCGTGGTTGGTACGGCCTCAAGGAAGAGACTCAGAATGCTCATCGAGCCGACCTGCATCAAGCTCTAGCATATGCCTCACTTGAAGAGGCAGAAACGGTAGACTCTATCTTAACCTATCCAGTTTCTGCAAACTCAGTACTACCACAGCCAGGGATTGCCACGATTGCATCTGGGCGTCGCCGTGTTCGACTTTTACTGTTAGGTCTTCCTTTTGGATTTCGTTCGCGTGAGCATCGAGAGTCCACGCTTTCTCATTGGCGCGAGTTGCTACTCGCTATGAATTGAAGGTTTTCACATAGCAGGGGATTCCATGCCTTCTAAATTGTCAATCGCCTACCAGGTTGCGTTTGCAGAGTCCACACTTGCATCATTATGTCAGCTAAAACACTAGCGTCATCCCGAGGAGCGGAGCGACGAGGGACCCGCTGTAGAATTAAGTTCGACATCTCATTGATCGCTCAGCTTCAAGCCCGTTTCAAAGACTCACACGGTATCACGGTGACGTCCTTTGTCCTATCACTACTCTGACACAGTCCCTCGACTCCGCTTGGGATGACGTTCGCTGTTCTCTGTTCACGGCTCGCCGCTCACGATTCTCCCCCTCCAATACACCTTCCTTCCTTCCTTTAGGATTCAGGCTCCTTCTCCTTCGCGGCGTACGAGCATGCCGTTCAATCGGATGTAGTTCTTCCAACGCCCTCCCATGGTGTAGGAACAAAAGTGAAATGCCAATGATGCCATTCTCGACAACTGCCGCTGTGACGATGATGAGTATCAGCTTCCTTATAGCAACTCCGTAAGGGCAGGAGCGTGTCTCGTCCAACCCCAATACCTCGGTGAGGGCGAGGCCACGACGCGCCCACCACCGCGCTACGAGTCTATCTCATCTACCCAAGATGGCAACGACACGTGTCACGTTTTTCAATGGCCGTACACGCAGTAGAGTACAAGAACATTTCATTTGACGATATGTCATTTTCGACATATTTTGTGAGGCGAGAATGCACTTCAAAATAGAGGTCATCGTTTGGATTCATGGATCTGTGAAAACTCTCACGCTGGTATGACCTACAGGAGGACAGATCATGAATGATGTTCGCAAAAAACGCTTAGAGTCTGCAGGCTTTAGAGTGGGCTCTGTTGCAGAGTTTCTAGGCCTTGAACAAGGTGAAGAAAAGTATGTCAACATCAAGGCTTCTCTTGTAATGGAAGTGTTTACGCGACGGAAAAAGTGTCACCTCACTCAGGTTGATCTTGCCAGAAGAGCCGGCACAAGCCAGTCACGGATCGCGAAGCTTGAAGCAGGAGATCCATCAGTGTCGTTAGATCTTTTGGTTCGTGTGCTCATTGTACTAGACACACCGGAAAAACTGATTACGGCAACTTTGCTTGGCAGGAAAGCACGCGCGTAGCTGTATACAGCTCAGTCTACTTCTTCATCCACATGGGTTGTTGCTTCACAATGATCTTGTGGACCGGACAATCATCATCATGCGCCCCTTGCAGGTATCCGATACTCATCAAAAACTCGTTTACGATCTCACCACCAGTAAACTTGAATGTTTTCTTAAAGACACGGACCCATTCTTCAATTGTCCTTGGGTGATGATGCTCTAACCACTTTTCAAACGAGCCATACTCTTTCTGCAGTATCAGAATTGCCTTGGCATTCTCTATCGCGGCGTTTACCTTTAGTCGATTGCGAATGATACCCGCATCAGCCAATAACCGTTCTCGGTCTGCCTCGGTGTACGCTGCCACTGTTGAGATAGCGAAGTTGTGATAGGCGTTGCGGAATGCGGGCTCTTTCTTTAAGATGGTTTCCCAACTCAATCCCGCCTGGTTGATCTCAAGAACGAGCCTGCAAAACAGTTCGTTGTCATCATGGATCGGAAAGCCGTACTGCTTGTCGTGATAGTGCTTATGCAATGCTCTTCTCTCATCGCTCTGCATTGACTCGATGGCTGTGCAATAACTCATTGTTCTCTAACGTGAAGTTCTGTTTGGTACGGTGCTTTCCGCCCTTTCGCCCTTTCGCTGACGTGATGGAGTTCATCACGATGCCTAATCCTGTGTAGCCCACGGGGAACCAGATCGCATAACGTGATGTGGCCTGATACTCGGGAAAGATAAGTCCGGCACGAACCAAGACGATGATGGTAAACACGGCGAGCAATATGGCCGACACGACGGGGACGGCGCGGACCTTGGTTGGGAGGGCGCCTGTGAATTTGCCCCCTAAGGTAAGGTGACCCCACGGGGCTCCACAAACAAGGGCGATCTGAAATGCGATCACACCGATGGTGAGTACGGTGTAAACGAATGCAGCAGGGACCAGAAGATCGAGACTCATACGAGTGGACAATACACGTCGATGCGAACGCCGAATGGGTCGTCGACACATGAAAAACGCATCTTGTCGTACATCGTGGTGTCACTCGGACTCATTCCCGATGTTGCACCCGCAGCGATAAGTGCATCATACAGCACGTCAACGTGCTCGGGCGTTTCTACCTGAATGCCGAACTCGGTGTTGCATGGATTGCGCTCGGTATCAGTTCCGGCAATGCTGGGAAACATCGTTAACCACGTTGAACCCATTCTCCATCCGTAGAGTATCTGGCCCTCTTCGGTGTACTCGTGCGGACCAAACACGTTGGTGTAGAATGCCAATGCCGCTTCGATGTCCCGCATATAGAGGGATACAAAGTTCAATCCGACGATAGTAAAAGGTTTCATGCTTGCCCCCTATTCACTGTTAATTGTGGAGTATTCTTGATCGTCTGAAACACCACACAATATCTCTCGGTTAGCTTCAACAAAGTATCGAGCTGTTCATCCGTAGCATCAGTATCGAGAACAAAGTTCAATCGAATGTTCTGGAAGCCTATCGGAACCTCTTTCGAAACACCAAGTGTCCCACGAAAGTCTAAGTCACCCTCGGCCTGCACCGTTGCATCTCGGAGATCAAAGCCGAGCGCGGTGGACACAGCGTTGAGTGTAACACCTGCACACGCAACTAGGGCCTCTAACAACATGTCGCCCGAGCATGCCGCAAGCCCCGTACCTCCAGTTGCTGGATGGAGCCCTGCAACGACAAGAGCCCTGCCCGTTTCAACCTTGCAACTGACACCTTCACCGAGTTTTCCTGAGGCATGGAGGGTGATCATGGCCGCTGACGGATCTTCGCGGTACTGCTCCTTGAGCGGGGCTTGGATAGAACGGACATCGTCGGATTTCATAGTGTCCTAATGTGATTTGTATCACTACGATTTACCTAATTTCCGCCATGATTACACCACTAGAAATTGCAACCACCGAAGAACAGGTCACCGCTTCCATCCATCTCGTTGTACCGATGCACGAAATGCCGGAGCATATGGACCCAGCTATCCAAGAGCTCTATGGGATACTAGCGTCGCAAGGTGTGGAGCCTACCGGACCTCTCTTTTCGTATCACCATCGTATACCAACCGATACCTTCGACTTCGAGATCTGCGTGCCGATATCGAGTGTATTTCAGGAAACCGGACGCGTCAAGGTGAGCATGCTCCCTGCCTGCCGGGTCGTACGCTCCGTATACCATGGACCTTACGAAGGACTTGGCTTGGGCTGGAGAGAATTCAAGACTGCGGTTGATGAAGGGGGCTATTCGGTGAGCTCAACGTTCTGGGAACGGTATGTGATTGGTCCGGCAGAGACTCAAGATCCGCAGTTGTTTCAGACAGAACTCAATTGTGTGCTTATCTAATGCTGTCGGAGTGCCGGCCTTCGTGAAAAGAAATGGATCCCTCCGGCGATCAACACGAAGATGACAGCTGAGGCCGTATACCTACTCAGTGCGAGCCCACCGTGATCGATCGGCTTATCGAGAAAATCTCCGATCACCGCCCCAAGAGGTCGCGTTAAGATGAATGCTGCCCAAAACAGCGCCGTGTGTGCGATCTTCGTCCTATAATACGCCACTGCAATTATTGCTAACGCCGATCCGAACACAAGAGCACTTCCGGAGTATCCAAGGCCTGCTGTGTCTGCCGTCCAATCACCCAACGCAGTTCCGAGCGTCTGTGAAACCATGATCGTGAGCCAGTAATACATTTCTGCCGGAGCCGACATCACCATCGTAACGGATGTGGAACCAAGTGTGCGTTTCCATGCATACAACGTCAACCCCAGCATGACCATGAGAATGAGCGCACCACCAGGATATCCTATGCCCACTGACCTCGTAAGAAAGTCAGCAAGCGTTGTTCCAACGGTTGTCGTTGCAATGATCGTAGACCAATACAGGTATGGGTGAAACGATCTGGCCCTCGTCTGAGCAACGACGAAGGCCATGAATGCTAACGCGAATATGACGGTACTGGTTAAATACCCGAGATCGAGGGACATCGATACGGCATCGCCGGCTGTCTCTCCAAAAGTGGTAGCCAGGATCTTGATGATCCAAAATGCAACCGTGATCGCCGGCACCTTGATGGAATCCTCATGGAGATCAGCACCCTGCGAAGTGTCGCCCGCCCTAGCGTTCTTCATAGCAACTATGCATCCGCACGATTAATCTCGATCAATTCCCGAAGAGTGCACCGAAGAGATTCTAAAAGTTCTTCTCTTGACGACTCCTGACAATTGACACCAGCGATCTCTTCGATCCAGCCTATCCACCATTCACCGTCGCGTTTAACGACGGCCGTATATGTCTGTCCCATGTTTATCCTCACCTTGATGATCCTCCCTCAAGTTAATGGAATGGTGCAAGACAACAACGCCCCATATGGGTCACTTTAAAAGGCGCTCAGAGAGGCGCTCAAAGAGGCGCTTACTAAGCCTTAAAACGGCACATCATCAAAGTCGTCCTTTGCACCTGCTGCTGCCTGTGGGATCTGACTGTAATCAGCACCGGTTGGAGCTGCTGCACCAGAAGCGAGCTCAATACGCCATGCTTCAAGGTTTGTGAAGTACATGGTCTGACCGTCTTTGCCTTGAAAGGGGCGACCACGAAGGTTAAACAATACCTTCACCTGCTGGCCAACTTTAAAGCTGTCAAGCAAGGCACAACGATCCTGCGTTACCTGAAACTTGATATGCTGAGGATAATTGCCATCCTGCATTTCAATTACAAATTCACGCTTCTTAAAGGTGTCCTTCACCTGTTGCGTGTCCATCACTACGTGCATGGTGCCGAGTGCTTCAAATGAGTTTGCCATGGTTGATCCTGTGTTACGGGGTTACGGGGTTACGGGGTTACGGGGTTACGGGTAGCGCGTTAGCAGGCTACCGCGGTACATACGGGTAGCGCGATAGCATGCTATCGCGGTACATACGGGTAGCGCGATAGCATGCTATCGCGGTATGGTCTGGGGGAATTTTACAAGCACCTCATCAAGTTTTGAAATGTCCTTGCCCCCTGCTGTTGCCATATGGGGCTTTCCACCTCCACCACCGCCTAGCTCCTTGGCAACAACGCCAATGAGTTTGCCGGCACTGTGGGTCTTTGTGAGATCGTCGGTGACAACGCATACGAGCTGCACCTTGTCATCGAGTACACAGCCGAGGAGTCCAATGCCACCACTCTTGAGAGCAGAACGAAGTTCATCACCAAGGTCCTTGAGTTGTTCTGCATCGGAGACCGTAACGCGAGCAGATGCTACGCGTATGTCACCAACAGCAACAGCTGAAGCAACGATCGACGGAATGAGGGTCTTTAGCTCGTCGGTCTTGAGCGAGGCGAGTTCTTTTTCGAGTTGCTTGATGCGTTCGGCTTGACGTGCCATGTCATCACTGACATGTTCACGCTTTGCTTCGAGCTCCTTCAACCACGTAGGGATACTCCGTCCTGCAATAGCTTCGAGACGACGTACGCCACTGGCAACGCTGCTCTCACCAATGATCTTGAACAGACCTATCTCGCTGGTGTTCCGAACGTGCGTACCACCACAAAACTCTACGGAGAATTTGTCGTCGATAAAGACCACTCGCACGGTATCGCCATACTTATCGCCAAAGAACATCTTGGCACCAGGAACGGTGCGGGCTTTTTCGATCGACATCTCTTCGGTGTGAACGTCGATCGATGCAAAGATCTTCTCATTCACCATGTCTTCTACCGCCTGTAGCTCATCGGGACGCATGCGTTCAAAGTGTGCGAAGTCAAAGCGAAGATGTTCCGGTGCTACCAGTGAGCCTGCTTGGTGCACGTGCGATCCCAGCACTCTGCGCAAGGCCTCGTGCAAGAGGTGCGTCACGGAATGCTCACGCTCAATGTCTTTGCGACGGGGTGCATCTACCTGCGCGAGAGCGATATCTCCAATGTCCGCATCCACATCCGTCTCACAGATGTGAATGATGGCATCACCGTGCTTGCGCACGTCTTCCACGCGGAAGGGAATGCCCCCTATCACGATCTGTCCGGTATCCGCTACCTGACCGCCCATTTCAACATAGAACGGAGTTTCCGCGAGCACGATGGTGTTTCCTTCGACATGGAGACGAGCGGCGCGGGAACGAGCTCTCTGTTCGGCTAAACAAACCTGATAGCCTTCTTCGTCAACAGTCAATCCACGTTCACGTGCAATGAGTTGGGTGAGATCTAAAGGGAAACCAAATGTGTCGTATAACTCAAACGCGTCAGCGCCACTGACGATGCCGGACGAGGCATCTACAGCATCGAAGCGGAGGAGCCCCCTATCGAGCGTTGCAAGGAACGATTCTTCTTCTGCCTTGATGATGCGCTCGATAACACTGCGGCGTGCGATGAGTTCAGGGAACACATCGCCCATTGTATCGCAGAGGATGGCAACATGTTTCCAGAGCACGGGTTCGGTAAGACCGAGATTGCGTGCGTATCGGGCTGCTCTGCGGAGGATGCGACGCAACACATAGCCCCTTCCCTCATTACCGGGATGAGCGCCGTCTGCAATGGCAAAGGACAACGTGCGGATGTGATCGGCGATCACACGCATGGCAACACCGTCGGGGTTATCAAGCTCCGTGCGGTAGCTGCGACCGCATAGATCTTCTGTGAAGGCGATGATCGGTTGGAAGACATCGGTATCGTAGTTGGAGTCCTTCTGCTGCATCACTGCGCAGAGTCGCTCAAAGCCCATGCCCGTGTCGACGTGACGTGATGGCAGGTCTTCAAGCGTACCGTCGCTCGTGCGGTTGTACTGAATGAAGACATTGTTCCATATCTCGATCACTTCCGGTACACCGGCGTTCACAAGAGGTCCGCCGCTTAGGTCAGGCGTCCGGTCAAAATGGATCTCCGTACACGGACCACAAGGCCCCGTATCGCCCATTTCCCAGAAGTTGTCCTTCTCATCAAAGCGATGGATGTGCGACTCGGGCAGGTACTTTTTCCAGATCCCGAACGACTCGTCATCAGTGCGGTATACCGTCGCGTGAAGTCTCTCCTTCGGGAGCTTCATCACATCCGTCAGCAATTCCCATGACCAGCCGATTGCTTCTTTCTTGAAGTAATCTCCAAAGCTCCAATTGCCGAGCATCTCAAAGAGCGTATGGTGATACGTATCGTATCCAACTTCTTCGAGGTCATTGTGTTTGCCGGAAACACGAATACACTTTTGTGTATCAGCGGCGCGCGTGTAGTCGCGTTTTCCCGTTCCAAGGAACACATCCTTGAACTGGTTCATCCCGGCGTTCGT